>CAZOIM010000189.1:0-6452 GCA_964579855.1 uncultured Ignavibacteriaceae bacterium
CGGCAATCGTACTACTCGAACATCAAAATCCTGCTCAAGAGCGAGGTCAACCCCTCTGAGCGTTGCATCCGACCCTGCAGAATCCGCATCGTAGACAAGGACCAGTCTTTTGGAAAACCGACTTACGAGTCGCAATTGTTCTTCAGTCAGCGCAGTTCCGCTCGAAGCAACAACATTTTGAACACCCGCCTGGAAGAGCGAAATTAAGTCGGCATAGCCCTCAACCATGATCGCCGTCTCTTCCCCGCGGATGGCTTCTTTGGAATGGAAAAGTCCGAACAGGGCCCGGCTTTTGTCATAGATTGGAGTCTCAGGAGAGTTGATGTACTTCCCTGCAACCGCGTCGTCGTCTCGGATTTTTCTTGCCCCAAATCCTATGACCCTTCCTGTCGTGGACAAGATCGGAAACATCGCACGTCCTCTGAAGTAGTCGTAGGGTGAGCCTTCCTCCCTCAGGCGGATCAAGCCGGCCTTTTGAAGATGTTCAACGGTGATGCCTTCCTGTTTCGCGCGCACCAGAAGATTGTCCCACGATTGCATCGAATACCCCAATCCGAACGTCCGAATCGTTTCATCCGAAAAACCCCTATCGTGAAAATATCCTAACGCCGCACGTCCCTCATCGGTCTTTGTCAAATTCTCGTGAAATACCTGACCGGCAAATCTACACGCGTTATACAGACGTTCTTGCTCCGTTTGCACCTCAGTGACGGGGCCTTCAGGAATGACAATGCCGACCTTCGAAGCCAGAATACGAACAGCCTCCGCGAACGCGATCTTGTCGTGTTCCATCAAAAACGTGAAGATATTTCCTCCCTTGTGGCATCCGAAGCAATGATACATCTGCTTTTCGGCACTCACGGTAAACGAAGGAGTCTTTTCCTGGTGAAATGGACACAATCCAATAAAGTTCTTGCCGCGTTTCTTGAGTCGCACGTAGACACCGATGACATCGACGATGTCATTCGATGTTCGCACTTGTTCAATGATTTCTTCGCTGATACGCATTCTAGTGGCAATCTACCCAAATATGGCAGGACAATCAACACGACCGTTTGCGATTTGCGACTCACCTCACGCAAAGAAAACACATCAATGTGAGTCGCAAATTACCCATAAAAACAAAAACCCCCGGATTGCTCCGAGGGTCGAGTCAAGAACGATTCCCATCTAACCTATTTCATATGGGTCACAGCTTCTTCGAGAGCGCCGAGAAAATCATTCGCCGCGCTGTCAAAAATGTTGATTCTTTTTCTCGTGAATTTCTTAGGATCTTCTTTGGAAGGTTGGCTCGCTGTCACCGTGACGTATTTGGTGTTGTTCTTCGCTTCTTTCGTGTCCACAAAATACGTCATCTTTCCCGATTTTACAGTCTTGCTGAATGTCTCGGCAGATCCCAATTCCTGTTTTGCCTGTTTCAACGCGCCGACGAATTCCTCTGCAGAGTTGCTAAAGACATTGATGCTGCTCTTCGTGAATTTCTTGTCTTCCTCTCGTGATGGTTGACTCGCCGTCACGGTCAAATACTTTGTGTTGTTCTTCGCCTCTTTCACATCGAGGAAATAGGTAATCTTACCCGACTTCACCATCTTGCTAAATAGTGCATCCATGGTTTTGTTCTCCTAAGATAAGATTGTTGAAATAGTTTATTAGAGGGTGATGCGCGGCGGGTGAATCTGCAAAAGATTGTCTGGCGGAGGAAGAGAAGAGGAATCAAACAATCTTTGCTACTGCAATCCCCTTGCGAGAAACTAAACTTTTTAAAAAATAGAGTCAATCATAAAATGAAAGACCCCGACTTTTTGGAAGTCGGGGTCTTCGTTTTTCTCAGGAGTGAGAATTGCTTAGTACATATCTCCGCCCATTCCAGGATGGGGCATCTGAGGTGCAGCCTTTTCCTTCTCAGGCTTCTCGACAATCGTCGCCTCGGTCGTCAGCAGCAAGCTTGCGACGCTGGCAGCGTTTTCGATGGCAATACGAGTGACTTTCGTCGGGTCAATGACCCCCGCTTTAATCAGATTCTCGTATTTTTCCGTCTGAGCGTTGAATCCGAAGTCATCCTTACCGGCTTTGATCTCGTTGACAACCACCGAGCCTTCGAGGCCGGCATTTGCAACGATCTGGCGGATTGGCTCTTCGAGAACCTTGCGGATAATATCAACACCGGTCTTCTGATCGGCGTTATCCGTCTTGACTTCGTCGAGCTTCTTGATGCAGCGCATATAGGCTACACCGCCACCGGGGACGATTCCTTCTTCAACCGCGGCTCGGGTTGCATGAAGCGCATCCTCAACGCGGGCTTTCTTCTCCTTCATCTCGACTTCCGTGGAGGCGCCAATCTTCAGTACGGCAACGCCACCGGATAGCTTGGCAAGGCGTTCCTGGAGCTTTTCCTTGTCATAGTCGGATGTTGTTTTGTCAATTTGTTGCTTGATTTCGTTAATGCGTTTCTTGATTTCGTCTTTCTTTCCTGCTCCTTCGACAATCGTTGTATTGTCTTTGTCGACAGTGATGCGCTCTGCAGTTCCAAGGTAGGCAAGAGTCGCATTTTCGAGTTTAAAGCCTTTTTCCTCGGAAATGACTTGTCCACCGGTCAGTACTGCCACATCTTCGAGCATTGCCTTGCGGCGATCTCCGAATCCGGGAGCCTTGACCGCAATGATCTTGAGTGTTCCACGGAGTTTGTTGACAACGAGAGTCGCCAGTGCTTCTCCATCGACTTCTTCGGCAATGATCAACATGCTACGACCGGATTGCGCTGTCTTCTCAAGGATCGGCAGCAAATCCTTCATCGCACTGATCTTCTTGTCATGAATGAGAATGTAGGGCTTCTCAAGGACTGCTTCCATCGAGTCGGCATCAGTCACAAAATACGGTGAAAGATATCCGCGATCGAACTGCATTCCTTCGACAACGTCGAGAGTTGTCTCTGTTCCCTTTGCCTCTTCAACTGTTATGACGCCATCTTTGCCGACCTTTTCCATTGCGTTAGCAATGAGATCGCCGATTGTTCTGTCATTGTTCGCGGAAATCGACCCAACCTGGGCAATTTTCTCTTTGTCATCTCCAACGGTCTTGCTGATCTCCTTAAGACCTTCCACAACTTTCTTCACGGCAAGATCAATCCCGCGTTTCAGATCCATCGGGTTTGCGCCTGCGGTAACGTTTTTGAGCCCTTCGCGGACGATTGCTTGAGCAAGTACAGTTGCAGTCGTCGTTCCATCGCCAGCGACATCGGATGTCTTCGAGGCGACTTCACGAACCATCTGTGCTCCCATATTTTCGATGGGGTCGGTCAATTCAATTTCCTTTGCAACAGTTACACCGTCTTTTGTGATCGTCGGGGCTCCGAATTTCTTGTCGATGACGACGTTTCGCCCTTTCGGTCCGAGAGTAACTTTCACCGCGTTCGCGAGCTGATCGACTCCACGCTTCAGCGCTCCGCGAGCGTCTGCATCATAATTAATTAATTTCGCTGACATAGTTGTTCTCTCCTTATTTGGGCATTAATGCAAAAATATCGTTTTCACGCATAATGAGGAGTTCATCCCCGTCGACAGTGACTTCGGTACCGGAATACTTGCCATACAGCACCTTGTCTCCAACTTTCACTTCCATCACGATGACCTTTCCTTCGTCGCTTACACGACCTGGTCCTACCGCGATAACTTCACCCCAAACCGGCTTTTCTTTTGCCGTATCCGGGACAATGATTCCACCCTTTGTCACTTCGTCAGCCTTTGAAGGCTTTACGACGACGCGATCAGCCAATGGTTTCAGTTTCATAGGCATCGTCTCCCTTTTAAGATGTTGATTTATAATGACTTATGATATACAAGGAGAGTCTTAGCACTCTCTCTTAGCGAGTGCTAATATAGAACTAAAATACGAGATTGTCAAGTATGATCAGGATTGCCTGCGAGGAGGATAACGAACTCGCCCCGCGGATTGCCCAAGGCAAGTTTGTTGAGAAGATCGGACGTGCGGCCGCGAAGGATTTCCTCAAATTTCTTGGAGACTTCACGGGCGAGGACAATGTCGCGGTCACCCAAATGGTCGAGTAGTTCGCGCAAGGTCTTGACGATGCGATGCGGAGATTCGTAGAGAATGATAGTTCTCTTTTCAGATTTGAGAAATTCGAGTTTTGTTTTACGTCCTTTTTTCACAGGAAGGAAACCTTCGAATACAAAACTATTCGTCGGTAGACCACTTACAACCAGAGCTGCAAGCAGTGCAGATGCTCCAGGAATTGGAACCACTAAAATTCCGTGATCAATCGAATCTCTCACAATCCGGTAAGCCGGATCCGAAATACCGGGTGTCCCTGCGTCTGAAACAAGAGCAATGGACTGCCCCGCCAAGAGCTTCTCGATCAGCTGCGACGATCTAAACCTCTCATTGTGATCGAAGTAGCTGATCATGGGTTTAGCAATATTGTAGTGATCCAGCAGAATCTTGGTTTTGCGTGTGTCTTCTGCCGCGATAAGGTTTACTGATGAGAGGGTCTTAACCGCACGGAATGTAATGTCCTCGAGGTTGCCGATTGGCGTGGAGACGATGTAGAGTGTTCCTTTGGACTGATGCTCATCCATCGCTACATTCCCCAATCGCGGACGTAGCGGAAATCGACATTGATGGTACGATAGGAGACTTTTGCAATGAGAGGTGGACGACGTTTGAATTGATTCTTGCGGACAAGTTCTGCAATTCTCTTAATAGTTTCTTTCTTGAAACCTTCCTTCAATAAGTCTTCTTGGGTCATCCGATCGTCTATCATCAAATACAACAGTGAATCGAGTTCGCCATAGGTGAGGCCGATTTCGTTTTCATCTGTTTGTCCAGGCCAAAGATCCGCAGTCGGCTTCTTCGAAACAATGTTCGGTGGAACCCCGAGCCTTTCGGCCAGTTGCCAGATTTGAGTTTTATAGAGGTCCCCCAGCGGATTAATTGCGCACGCCATATCCCCAAATTGAGTGCCGTAGCCAATCAGGAGTTCGGTTTTGTTACTCGTTCCCACTACCAGGGCTTTTTCACGGGCTGAAATATCATACAGTACAATCATTCTCATCCGGGCCATCACGTTGCCGAGTCTCACCTTCTCTTTGATTTGACGTTGGGTCGAATAGCTGTCAACCATTCCTGTGATATCGACGTTTTCCGTCCGGATGTCAAGTTCCCTGACAACCGACTCGGCATCTTTCACGCTCTCGCTGCTGCTTGTCTTGTAGGGCAAGATAACGCCAACCACGTTCTTCTTGCCGAGTGCTTCCACCGCCAGGAATGCTGCGACTGAAGAATCAACACCGCCGGAGATTCCAATCACCGCTTTCTTAAATCCGGCGGTCGTCGTTTCATCCTTTATAAAGCGAACGAGCAGTCCCCGAACCATTTCCGCATTCAGATTGAGGGCTGCTCGATTGCCGTTACTTCCGATTTCCATGGTCAATTGGAGATATTCGACACTGGATACAGGTTATGTTACTCGCCAACGCTGATTTCCTGCAACGCTTTCCGAATGATCGACATACCTTCGTCGATCTCGTCCTTTGCGATATTCAGGGCAGGACGGAACCGTATCGATCGGTCCCCGCATCCGATGAGAATAAGCCCCTCCTCGTACGCTTTTGTCTTCAATTGGTCTCGTTCCTGTGAGGTCGCGAGATCCATTGCACAGAACAACCCCCTGCCGCGGGTGTTGTCGACCAAGCGAGGAAACTCACACTCGAATGAATTCAGATTCTTCAGAAGATGTTCCCCGACGCTGCGTGCGTTTTCAACAAGGGCCTCCTCCTCGATGATTTCGAGAATCCTCGTACACCGCACCATGTCAATCAGGTTGCCACCAAACGTGGAATTGATTCTGCTCGACCGGTGGAACACATTTTCAAGTACATCATCGACCCTGGTGTTGCACATGAAACCACAAACCTGAGTCTTCTTGCCAAATGTAATCATGTCCGGCATGACAAAATGTTCCGAAGCCCACATCTTGCCTGTAATGCCAACGCCCGTTTGCACCTCGTCAAAAATCAAAAGTATTTCATTTTCATCGCAGAGGGTTCTCAACTGCTTCAGGAATTCCGGCCTGAAATGGTTATCTCCCCCTTCACCCTGGATCGGCTCAATGATGAGCGCCGCGATATCATCCGGGTTGTTGATGATAGCTTCTTTGATTTGCCGAATTGCCAGTCCTTCTTCATCCTGCACTGCAGCCAGGTTTTGCTCGTTGAGCGGGAATTTCACTACTGGATTATGAATCCGGGGCCATTTGAACTTGGGGAAATAGTTCGTTTTTGCTGGATCGGTGTTTGTGATAGAAAGCGTATAGCCCGAACGCCCGTGAAAAGCCCGTCGGAAATGAATGACCTGCCTTCCGCGTTCTTCGGTATATCCTTTTACAAAATTCTTGCGAACCTTCCAATCAAATGCCGTCTTGATGGCATTCTCATTTG
>CAZOIM010000189.1:6552-7651 GCA_964579855.1 uncultured Ignavibacteriaceae bacterium
ACAAAATTCTTGCGAACCTTCCAATCAAATGCCGTCTTGATGGCATTCTCATTTGCCAGCGCTCCGCCATCGACAAAGAACAGGTATTGATAGTTGCGGGGTTTGGCCGTGCGCGCGAATGTCTCGACGAATTCCGCCATTTCGACTGTATAGGCGTCGGAATTCGAGGGTTTGTTCACAGCCACCATGGCAAGCGTTTCAAGGAATTCCGGGCTCGTCATCTTGGGATGATTCATTCCCACCGAGCCTGAAGCAAAGAACGTAAAGAAATCCAGGTACCGTTTGTTCGATCTGGAATCGAACAGGTATGAACCCTGGCTCTTCTTGAGATCAACAATGAGGTCAAATCCATCGATCAGCATGTACTTCGCCATTGCGGCGTGCGCGTCGGTCGGTGCAATGACGATGGGATTTGCAGTGGTTGGTTTTGCGATCACTTCTTCGATTTCCTGAGCGTTGGAGCTCTGAGAAACCTCGATTACATCATCGATTACCGTGGTATTCATATATCACCCGAGAATTTTTCTGGTTGGGGTTTCGTGAGTTATTGCACGGATTGGTCCGCACGGTGAGACTACTCACTGGCCTTCAGAAGAATTCCTGGTGTTCATACAACGAAGTTATGTAAGGGCGTCCTGTCACTTCAGTAATCCTAGTAGTTGTCGATTTGCGCCCTCTGGAACTTACCACTGTAATCTATGTAAACGGCTTTCCACTCGGTGAAGAAGTCGTAGACAGTCCATCCTCCCTCGCGGTGGCCATTCCCCGTTTGTTTAACGCCGCCAAACGGAAGATGGGCTTCCGCCCCGATCGTGGGTACATTAATGTACGTAATACCTGCCTTAATATCCCGTATCGCGACAAAAGCTTTGTTCACGTCCCTGGTGTAGATTGACGAAGAAAGCCCGTATATCGTGTCATTCATGATTGAAATGCTCTCTTCGAGAGAGTGAGTCCGAATGATTGATAAAATTGGGCCAAAAATCTCTTCTTTTGCAATGCGCATCGTTGGTGTCACATTTGCGAAAACGGTTGGCTCATGGAACCAACCTTTGCTCAGTCCATTTCCTGTTGCGATGGATCCGCCGGCAACGAGCGT
>CAZOIM010000190.1:0-5644 GCA_964579855.1 uncultured Ignavibacteriaceae bacterium
GGGCAGATCCTACCCGAAGAGTGGTTTGGTCCCACCAATTGTCCTCGAAAGACACGAGCAATATTACTGCGAAGAATATTCTGAGAGGAACCGATAATTGGGATCCCGGAATTGTCCCTGCGGATGGGTTTGCCGAGTAATCGCCATAATGCATAACGAACGCGAATCATTAAGTGGGTATCCATTGAGTCAACATTGCAGAGTTGAGAGAACGCCTGAATAGCTTCACCACTGCACAGAATTAGCAGGTCATTGCTTTGGACAAGAAAATATGATTTCACAATATAGAGTTGTCAAACATTCGGAATGGCATATGAAAATCATATTAGCAGTCACGTTGATTCTTTTTGGTCCATCGATACTGTGGACGCAGACCTTGACTTCCATCATCAGTGAGGAGGTGCGGCAACGGACTTCCAATCTCCCTTTCTCGATGCCGGCTTTGGATGTTCCGCACTTTCCCGATAATCGTGTAAGTATCACTGCCTTTGGTGCTGTCGGTGACGGCAGGACGATGAATACCAAAGCCTTCGCTGATGCCTTTGCATATTGCGTCCAAAAAGGCGGCGGCGTTGTCGACGTCCCACCCGGGCTGTGGCTCACGGGACCAATCAAACTAGAAAGCAATGTTGATCTCAATGTCGAACGAGGCGCACTCATCCAATTCAGCAAGCGCATTGAGGATTATCCTTTAATTGCCGGGTTTGATGGCAAATCCAAACGCTATATTGTTTCTCCTCCCATCTATGCATACAAAGCAAAAAACGTCGGTATCTCGGGAGAAGGGGTCGTCGATGGCGGTGGTGAAGCCTGGAGATATGTCAAGAAAGAAAAACTGACTGCGGGCCAATGGAAGGAGCTGACTGCATCGGGAGGAGTGACATCATTGGATGGAAAGGAATGGTGGCCTTCCAAGGAATCGTTGGATGGAGAACAATACTTGAAAGAACTTGAAGCTTCAGGTCGACCTGCCACAATAGACGATTATGCGAAGGTACGCGAGTACATACGTCCGGATCTTGTTCAGCTTGTTCAGTGTAACGGCATCCTGCTCGACGAAACTACCTTTCAAAACTCACCAAGGTTTCATGTGCGACCCGCGCAATCCGAAAATATTATTATTCGGAATATCAAAATACGCGCTCCGTGGTATGGTCAAAATACAGACGGCCTCGACCCAACATCCTGCCGCAACATGATCATCTATGGCATCACAGTCGACGTGGGTGATGATGGTATTTGCCTTAAGCCAGCCACGAAAGCGAAGAGTCAGAAGAACGGTCCAGCGTGTGAGAACATTGTAATTACGGACTGCCTGGTATATCAGGCACACGGTGGCTTTGTCATCGGCAGCGAAAGTTACGGCGGTGTCAACAATGTCTACGTGCATAATTGTACATTCATTGGGACGGATGTCGGCCTTAGATTCAAGTCGCTCCGCGGAAGAGGAGGCCTAGTCGAAAACGTGTTTGTCGATGGAATCCGTATGCGTTCGATCCAGACTGACGCTATCCTGTTCGACATGTACTACGGCGGAGGAAGTCCCGACGTAGAGGCTGAGAAAAGCGACGATATCCAAAGATCGGAGGCTGTGACAGAGCGAACTCCTCGCTTTCAAGGGTTTTCAATCAGGAACATAGAATGTATCGGAGCACGCTCCGCCGTCGTCATCAAGGGCCTTGGAGAGATGCCCATAAAAAACCTCCTGTTTGAGAATATCTCCATACAGTCGGAGAGAGGAATTTCGATTTCGCAGGCCGATGGAATTGTGATGAGGGATCTTTTCCTCGCTCCAAAAATTGGTCCCGTTCTTTCATTCAATCAGACACGAAACATAACGATCGATACAATGGAGTATCCCAAGGGACTAGATTGTTTCTTGAAGGTCGCAGGGGATAAATCCCGACTAATAGAACTAAACAACGTTGATTTAGCGGCGGTAAAAAAGGGAGTGGAACTATCGGCAGGCGTGAATCCTGACGCAGTTATCATAAAGAAATAGACCTAAAATGATCTCATCCATTCTAATGATTATTGCGGTTGAAGGGATCATCAATCAAGCGAAGGAAGTGGGTGTACCAGTCCACAAAAAGGGATTTGGACTAATCTTGACTGATGAAAAAATAATAAGTATACTAAGTATACCAAGATACAATAATAATGCTCATCGACGTCAAAAAACCTGTTCCTCTTTACCGGCAAATTGCCGACAGCATTCGTTCAGAAGTGATTTCAGGGAAGCTGAACGGGGGTGCACAACTCGGCTCTCATTTAGAACTTGCGAGAAAGTATGAGGTCAGCCTTATCACTATCAAGCGCGCCCTCAACGATCTTATTAAGGAGGGTATTCTCTATAGCAGGGCTGGAAAAGGAACATTCGTTCACGATGTTCTTGAGAAACGGACATCTCTTGGCACGAAGACCATTGGTCTCGTTCTCCGTGACCTCAAGAGCCCGTTCTTCTCGCTGATCGTGCACAACATCGAAGAGTATGCATCGCAAAAAGGATTCAACCTTCTTCTTTCGAACTCTTCGCAGCAGATCGAGAAAGAAGAAAACCTTATCCGTCATTTCTATGATATCGGCGTCAGCGGTCTCATCATAGCTTCCATGAGCCATGAATATACGGCATCACACTTCCTCAGGGAACTCGTTGAGAGAGATTATCCCTGTGTCGTGGTCTCGTATATTAAGGATCCTGATATCTATTTTGTTGGAACAGATCACGAAATAGGTGGATACATGGCCACCCGACATTTGTTGAATATGGGGCACAAGCAGATTGGTTATGTGGATGGCGAAGCTGGCAATGTCGTTGGCGAGTTGCGAAAAAAAGGCTATCTCCGAGCCCTTCGTGAAAAAGAAGCATCCGTCCCTGAGCAATTCATCTTTCATCTCCGAAAAGGAGGTGAAGAAAACGATTTTGCATCAGGATATGAAGTTGGCAATGCCTTCGCATCAAGATCAAATCGACCCGATGCAATGTTTATCTACAACGATCTGGCTGCACTTGGGTTTGAGCAGGCCATTATTGATTCTCATTTGCGGATTCCTGAAGACGTTGCTATTGTTGGATTCGACGGGATTGAGCGGGGGCAATATGCCAAAGTTCCTTTAACCACCATCCAGCAGCCTTTCGATCGTATTGGAGCTCTTGCAGTCGAAAACCTGATCAAGAGAATTGAAGGACTTCCGGTCGAAATTAAAACTGTTTTGGAACCGAGGCTCGTTATCAGAGAATCGTGTGGATCACATCAAGCTGTGTCGACCATTCTTTCATAAGGTATTGGCGCCATGAATTCTCTTTTTGATCTAACAGACAAAATCGCAGTGGTTACCGGCGGGAGTACCGGACTCGGAGCCGGAATGTCCCTTGGCCTCGCTGAATCGGGCGCTCACGTCGCCCTCGTCGATAGAGTTGCATCATCTGATACGGAGCAAAAGATAAAAGCCCTTGGCCGAAAGTCGATGGTGATTGTCGCCGACCTTTCAAAGCGCGAGTCACCACAGGACATTATGACGAAAGTCATCGGTACGTTTGGAAAGATCGATATCCTGATCAACAATGCCGGCATTATCCGAAGAACTCCTGCCGTGGACTTTTCCGAAGCGGATTGGGATGAGGTCATGATGATTAACGCCAGATCGGCATTCTTCATGTGTCAGTTGGCTGGTCGTGAGATGATGAAACGGAAGCGGGGAAAAATCATTAACATTGCTTCCTTATTAAGCTTCCAGGGAGGCATCCTTGTTCCATCGTACGCCGCAAGCAAAGCCGCGATTGCACAAGTGACGAAAGCGCTCGCGAACGAATGGGCACAGCACGGCATAAACGTCAATGCCATTGCCCCGGGGTATATGGCAACAAACAACACCAAGGCTTTGCGCGAGGACCCTGTTCGATCGAAAGCAATTCTTGACAGAATACCGGCAGCGCGATGGGGTTCACCGGACGATCTCAAGGGGGCGGCAGTCTTTCTCGCATCCTCGGCGTCGGACTATGTCAATGGACACGTCCTGGTCGTGGATGGTGGTTGGATGGCTCGGTAGTGGTTGAGAGATTAGGACGCATTCTTTTCAGAACGTGGAAAGTCCGTGCTTTCGAAAGAGCGATCGACACTCTAGGCTGTAAATTTTAGCCAACATCGTGATGGAGAAGCAGCAGTAACTCGTGCGGCATCCAAAACTTCAAGAATGAATTCCATGTCGAATCCAGGCCTAAACGATCTCTCAACGGTTTCGCCCATCGGAAAACACCGATGGACGATTTGCGCCCTCTTGTTTGCCGCGACAACCATTAATTATATGGACCGAAGTGTCATCGGAGTTCTCGGGCCGACTCTGCAGTACAAGATATTCCAATGGACAAACCAGGACTACGCGTTGATCAATATGTCATTCAAAGCGGCTTATGCCATAGGCATGATCGCAATGGGTGCTATCATCGACAAAGTAGGAACGAGAATAGGTTATACGCTTTCCATAGGCATATGGAGCGTTTTTGGAATGCTGCATGCCGCCGTAAGGCCTGCATTCAGTCTTATTGGCTTTTCTCTTGCACGCTTCGGCCTCGGATTTGGCGAATCCGGCAATTTCCCCGCAGCGAACAAGACCATCGCAGAATGGTTCCCGAAAAAGGAGCGTGCGTTGGCGATCGGAATTTTTAACGCCGGTTCCAACGTAGGCGCCGTCCTTGCCCCGCTTATCATTCCCCTTATTGTTTGGCCTGATGGAACGAACTGGCAATATGCATTTCTGACTACAGGTGTTTTTAGTGCTATATGGGTGCTTGTATGGTTGCGTACCTATCGAAGACCCGAAGAGGATTCGCGCCTGTCAAAAGAAGAGCTTGCCTATATCAACAGTGATTCGGCGGTGGAGAATGCCAATGAAAAGCTCCCCTGGTCGAAGGTTGTCCGTGTTCGGGAGACCTGGGCCTTTTCAGTTGCAAAAATAACTGACGCGGTGTGGTGGTTCTATCTGTTCTGTGGCGGAAAATTTCTCTACGATCGCTACTGACTTGACATAAAGAGTTTGGGGCTTCCTTTGATCGTCATCTATCTCCTAGCGGACGGAGGGAGTGTTGCAGGGGGATGGCTTTCTTCGACATTCATCAAGCGAGGGTGGACAGTTAACCGGGCGAGAAAGACCACGATGTTGATTTGCGCGTTGTTCATTCTGCCGGTCATGTTTTCCACGCAGATCGGGACGAGATTCAACCTCGACGATCGTTTCTTCACAAGCCTTCAAACCGAGACGTTCGCGGTCGAAAAGGAAGTAATAGTCGATGGGAAAATAACTTCGAGCAGGGTACACGAAATTATTCCTGTAGAAATCCAGAACAAATTGAAGGTACTCTCAGGCAAGAGTTATGCGTCCGCAGAAGAATTCAGCCAGGCAGTTGGGACCATCATTCCTCAGGAAGAAGAAAAGCGAATTGAGTCGGCTCTTATGAACAGTGCTCGGTCCGACAAAATGTATTGGTTATCCGTTTTGCTGATAGCGCTCGCGGCAGCGGGTCACCAGGCCTGGTCTGCAAATATTTTTAGCCTGGTTTCAGACGTATTTCCCAAAAAAGCCATTGCGTCCGTCACTGGCATTGGCGGAATGGTCGGCGCAGTCGCGGGCATATTGGCTGATTTCT
>CAZOIM010000190.1:5744-7649 GCA_964579855.1 uncultured Ignavibacteriaceae bacterium
GTCACTGGCATTGGCGGAATGGTCGGCGCAGTCGCGGGCATATTGGCTGATTTCTCTCTTGGCCAGATTCTTACCGCAAGTGGCCCATCCGGATATTTTTTTGCATTCCTGGTTGCCGGCTCGTTGTACATCGTAATATTGGGATTTGTTCATTTGCTGATGCCGAAGATGACACCCCTTGATCAGAATCTCAATAGAGTTTCGGCATAATGCATCACATGAGCATTCATCCAGTCGATCCGTAGGATATTGATCCCGCGAGAAAATTGAAAGAGGAATAAGAATCAATGAATCTGAGTGACGTGACAAAATCCTATGATTTTTCCGGTCGAACGGTCGTTATCACCGGGGGCGCAGGAGTCCTGGGTGGAGAAATGGCCTGTGCCCTCATCGGCGTGAACGCCAATGTCGTCATTCTCGATCGGGATCCCGCACTGGCAGACCTTGTTGTGAAACGATTTGAACAGACCAAAGGTAGGTTTCTTGTCGTTAAGGGTAACGTTCTTGAACGGACCAGTCTTGAAGAAGCCGCTGAAGAGATAGTGGGTCATTTCGGACGAATCGATTGTTTGATCAACGGTGCAGGAGGCAACAATCCGAAGGCGACAACGAATCCGGAGCAGGGATTTTTCGATCTTCCGGCCGATGCCATCAAGTTTGTTTCGGAACTTAATCTATTGGGGACAATCCTCCCGAGCCAGGTGTTTGGCAAGTATATGGTCGCACAGAAGGAAGGAATTATTCTCAACATTTCATCGATGAATGCCTTCCGGCCCTTGACGCGTATACCGGCGTATTCCGCCGCAAAAGCAGCGGTGAGCAATTTCACGCAATGGCTTGCAGTTCATATGGCGCAAGAGTATTCAGCAGATATCCGCGTCAATGCCATTGCCCCGGGTTTTTTTCTTACCGATCAGAATAGATTCCTGTTGACTGACAAGGAAACTGGCAAGCAGACTGCCCGAGGGAAAAAAATTCTGGATCATACTCCAATGGGGAGATACGGGTGCCCTGAGGATCTACTTGGAGCAGTTCTGTGGTTGCTTTCACCGATGTCAAAATTCGTTACAGGAATCGTGGTCCCGATTGACGGCGGTTTCTCAGCATATTCAGGCGTGTAGACCTGGAATGATTGAATCATTACACTTAGAACAGACCGAGGTTTCTTTATGAGTAGTGAATTGAATATTCCCACAAAAGGCGCACTCGACTTGGTTTCACTTGGTGCACTCGTCCACCGTCTCGATCCTGGTATCATCCCGTTTCGAAAGGCAACAGAATGTCAGATCCATGTGAGCGGCGGCGAATTCAACGTTGCAGCAAACCTTTCCGATTGTTTTCGTCTGAACACGGGAATCTCGACAGCAATGTCAGACTATCCAATTGGAGACCTCATCGCCGAACGCGTGAAAGCGATGGGTGTAAAACCATTTTACAAACACTTCAAACATAATGGGGTGAATGGCCCAAACATGGCAACCGTGTACAGTGACCACGGACATGGTGTGCGCCCTCCGGTGGTATTCTACAATCGGTCAAACGAAGCTGCAGCGCATCTGAAGCCGGGTGATTTTGATTGGTCAGGGATTTTTGCCGGAGGGGTACGATGGTTCCATAGTGGCGGGATTTTCGCGGCGTTGTCTGAAACCACGGGTGAACTCATCATCGAAGGAATGAAGGCTGCAAAAAAGGCTGGATCGATCATCAGTTTCGATCTGAATTTTCGTGAAAAGCTTTGGAACATTTGGGGCGGCGAAAAGAAAGCGGCGGAAGTAATAAGCCGCATCGTCGAGAATGTGGACGTGTTGGTGGGAAACGAAGAAGATTTGCAGAAAGGCCTGGGTATACCAGGTCCTGAAATGGCCGCAAAGTCGGCCCTTGATCCTAAGACCTTCTTTGAGATGA
>CAZOIM010000191.1:0-7559 GCA_964579855.1 uncultured Ignavibacteriaceae bacterium
CAAGCCGTTAAGGCGAATACCGATATCCTTGGCGGTGATTTTACAGTAAAATATTCCCTCGATGCAATCCGGTATCTATCTTTCCAGAGCGAATACCTGTACCGTGTGATGAACGGGACAGAGTACATGCACGATGCTTCAAACGTCGTATCGTCATCGAGCCTGGATAAACACAATTCTGGATTTTATGCTCAGGCTGCATTAAAACTCGATCAATTGTGGAGAATAGGAGTACGGTACGACTTGTTACTACAAAACGAAACCTCGCTGGGGGGCATCGCTCAACGTATTCCATCGGATCTCCCTCGCTATTCTGCGATGTTCGAATACAGTCCGACTGAATTTTCACGCTTTCGCCTTCAATTCGACAGGGACCTGAGCCACTACACCTCGGAATCAGGAAATTGGACACAGCAACCGTATACGCAAGTTATTCTTCAGGCAAATTTAACGATCGGCGCACACGGTGCACACGCATTCTGAAGTACATTAATCTCTCATTTCAAATTGGAGTATTGTATGAAGGTATCGAAAATAGTATCGCTTTTGCTGCTGCTCACGCAAACAGCATTGACTGGCCAGTTGCAGGTCGTGGCGACTTACGGTTACATTGGTGATATCGTTCAACGTATAGGCAAAGATCGCGTGGAAGTCATCACTCTTGCGCGGGGAGACTATAATCCACACGTCATCATTCCCAAACCTTCGTATATTGCAAAGTTACGGAGAGCCGACCTTCTCATCATCAATGGCGGGCAATTGGAAATCGGGTGGCTGCCTCAGATTATTCGGCAGGCAAACAATGGTGCTGTGCAGCCGGGTGAGAGGGGGTTCCTTGATCTTTCGATGCAAGTACATTTGATTGACGTACCGACGAGTGTCTCTCGCGAGCTTGGAGACGTGCATCCAGAAGGCAATCCACACTTTTTCCTGGATCCCGATAATGTGCCGATTATAGCGAAAGCCATCACTGAACGGCTGAGCGAATTAGATCCCGAAGGAAAAACATTTTACGAATCGAACAATGCGGGGCTTTCTGCATCTTGGCTGCAAAAGATGAAGGAATGGGAATCGAAACTGGCGCCACTCAAAGGAGAAAAGGTCGTCGAATATCACAAGATCTTCGACTACTTCCTCAATCGGTTTGGATTTAAGATCGCAGGCACGATCGAACCGCTGCCCGGGATACCACCGACGACAAAGCATATAGCCGACGTAGAGGACTTGATAAAGAGAGAAGGCGTAAAGTATATTTTGCAAGACGTTTACAATCCGCAGGACGCATCATTGTATTTGTCGAAGAAACTCGGCGTAAAACTTATTATCATGCCCCACGATGTCGCTTCTGTGAAAGAAGGCGATAACGTCTTCAGCGTATTTGATGAGATCGTAAGGAGGATGACGAATGGCTGACATACTACTTTCCGCATTCGTTCTTTCTGTTGTTCTGTTGGGCATTCATTCCTTCTTCGGATTGGAGATAATCAGGAGAGGGATTATCTTTACCGATCTTGCGATAGGGCAAATGTCGGCCTTTGGAGCGGCGCTCTCTATATTATTCCTCGATGGTAAATACATTTATCCAGTTTCGCTTGCATTCGCTCTTCTTGCTGGATTGGTAATTGCGTTGGCGTCCAAAAGAACGTCTTCCCACGAAGCATTTATCGGATTACTGTATGCCTTCGGGATATCCGGGGTGTTCATCGTGCTTTCCAAATCAGCGCATGGTACGGAGATGTTCGATAAACTCATGGCGTCGGACATCCTCTTTACGCCCTGGTCCGACATTATCGAAACTGGAATCGTCTATTCATTGCTAGGCCTCATACTTGTCTTTGTGTATCCGCGCATGAAAGGATTTTGGAAGGACACGCTGTTTTTCGTATCGTTCGCAGCGACGGTAACCAGTTCTGTTCGTTTGGCAGGAGTTCTCATAGTGTTTTCTCTGCTCGTTGCCCCTGCATTCATAGCCATTCGATTGAACAAATGGAAGATACTTCTCGTAGCTTGGATCGTGGGTACGGCGGTTAATCTGCTGTCCATTATTGTTTCATACAATCTCGATTTACCAACCGGTTATACATTGGTATTCTTTCACGCACTACTGGCATTAATTGTTGCTTTCGCGCTTCCCATGACAAAGAAAAGGGAGCAAGAAGCAGTGTAGGAGCCAGGCACATGAAGGTCAGTGATTGAACATCAGATGTGACATGATAGAATGATTTTTGAATTTTTGCAGACTAGTTCTAACGGAGGGTATTTTACATTATGTCTCTAGAAGGAAAAACCGCAATTGTCACCGGTAGCACTGGCGCTCTAGGATCAGTTGTCGCACGGCGGCTCCTCGATGAAGGCATGAGAGTTGCAGGTTCATACCGGGATGAATCAGAACTTTCTGTTTATTCAGATTCTGTTCGGTTGAGAATGGTGTTCATCAAAGCCGACGTCACAATCGAACAAGACGTCCAAAAAATGTTCGACACGGCGATCAAGACATTTGGCAAGATTGAAATCCTCGTCAATACGGTGGGTGGTTACCTGTCAACCAAACCAATTACCGAAGTAACGGCGGAAGAATGGGATCGTATGATGAACATAAACCTAAAGTCGACGTTTCTTTGCACGAGAGAAGCGCTACGACGAATGAAGAATAGTCGATATGGAAGGGTTATCAACATCTCAGCGATGGTAGGACTCAATCCTTCACCGGGAAAGTCTGCCTATGCGATATCAAAGTCAGGCGTCTCTCTCCTCACCGACATCGCCGGACAGGAACAGAAGGGCTCCGGTATTACAATCAACGCGATAGCTCCAAGTATACTTGATACTCCGGCAAACAGGGCTTCGATGCCTTCGGAGGACTTTCGTCGCTGGGTGAAGCCGGAAAACATTGCCGACATCGTTTGTTACCTTTGTTCGGATGCAGCCGCCGAAGTGACAGGAAGCACGATAAAAGCCTTCGGCGGAGTATGATCGTACGAGAACGAAGCGAGAATGAAACATCACATCGTTTTTTTTCTTATCTTTCATTAGAATTCTACGGGAAGGATCAACTTCTGCGACGAGGGCTGCTATCGAGCAAAGGAATTTGAAGTTTTGACAAATCGAGGCAAGTGCCGTTATGCTTGCCTTTTTCGTTACCTGCAAAGGATTTGCTATGACGTTAACTCAAAAAATCAGTGAAGATATGAAGCTTGCCATGAAATCTGGTGAGAAACTTCGATTGGAGACCCTTAGGTCAATACGTGCACAAATGATCGAACTCACGAAAAGAGGCACGGGATCGGAGATCACTCCGGAAGAAGAGATCTCAGCGGTGTTGGCGGCGGCAAAAAAGAGAAAAGAAGCCATTGAACTTTATCGCCAGGCAGGAAGAGAAGAATTGGCACGACAAGAAGAACAGGAACTTGATATCATCAACACGTATCTGCCGAAACAAATGTCCAAGGAAGAGGCCGAAACTATTATTGGATCGCTGGTGACTAAGACCGGGGCTGCTTCAATGAAAGATATCGGGAAAGTAATGCCGCTGGCAATGAAAGAACTAAAAGGCAAAATTGACGGCAAGATTGTTCAGGAAATCGTTAAGCAAAAACTCGGGGGGAACTGAGTGGGTCTGGATCTTTTATTGATATCGCCTCTCATTCTGTACACACTGTTGGGTCTGCGCGATGGGCTCGTGAGGAAGTTGGTGAGCATCGGTGCGATAATTCTGGCACTGTTTCTTGGACAAGCCTACATGCATGATGCGGCCGAGTTCATGACGGAGAACATGGGAACCTCACCGAACAACGCTCCTACAATGGGGTTTCTTTCCATTTTTATGTTTGTCACACTCATCGTGTCGATAATCTATCACGTCACGTCGGGGAATTACAAAATAGGCGGCATACCCGACAAGACTCTTGGAGCGGTCCTTGGGTTTGTTCAGGGAGCGCTGATCGCCAGCAGTCTGTTGTTGATAATGGCATTCGAGGGAATGCCGTCCAGGGAGACGGCGCGCGATTCCCGGCTCTACAAACCCCTCGTCAATATCGCTCCGCAGATTCTCGATCTCGGCGCAGAATATGGAACCGGCGCTGTGAAGAACATAGAAAGCCTTACAAAGCCGGGAGGAAAGAAATAGATCCTGTTATAGATTCTATGGAAGTTTAGGATCGGCCCATATTAAGGTGTCAGAGAATGAACATCGTCAACAATTGTGACATTCAATTAGACTGAGAATCACGCGGCAGGATCAGTGCAAGATTTACCTCCTCATTTCCATTCCTCTCTCAAGAAACTCGAGTTCGATAAAGTTGTCGAACGAGTGAGTAAGCTCGCCGTAACGGATCTTGGCCGAACACGGGTGTTGAATATCGTACCTTCCACCGATCCGAATGCCATTCGACAGGAATTACAGCGAGTCAGCGAAATGAAGGAACTGCTCATTGCTGAAGGGGGGATACCAATTGACGGAACAAAGAATATCATTGCTTCTCTTCGAAAAATGGCGGTGGAAAATCAGGTGCTATCGATTCCGGAGCTGAATGAAATCGGTTCCACGCTCCGCACATCTCACACGATGCATTCATTTCTCGCGAAGCGTAAGACACACTATCCCAACCTTTCAGGCTTTCTCGATTCCTTGTTCATAGATAAGGTCGTCGAGTTCAATATCGGGCAGGCCCTGGACGAACAAGGATTCGTCAAGGACTCGGCCAGCAAGGAGCTGAAACATCTACGACGTGAAATGTCTGCTGCAAGCGACGCCCTGCGAAGCAGATTGGAAAGTATCCTGCGAAAGGTCTCGGAACAGAACTTCGTTCAGGATGAAATTCTCACGACACGGGACGGCCGAATGGTCATCCCAGTAAAAGTGGAACATAAAGCTCACGTCGCAGGCTTTGTCCATTCGAGTTCGGCGAGCGGCCAAACAGTCTACATTGAGCCCGCAGAAACGCTCGACCTCAACAACGAACTCAAAGAACTGCAATTGAGCGAACAGCGAGAGATCCATAGAATCCTTGCGGATTTGACAAAACAGGTCCAGGAAATTCGTGAGCCGCTTAGTGCAAGCCTGCAAACGCTTGTGGAAATCGACCTACTCGCCGCTAAGGGAAAATATTCCATTGAGATCGTCGGTAATGCCATAACGCTTGCCGACAAACCCGTTATATTCCTCGTCCAGGCGCGTCACCCGGTTCTTTTGCAGCGCCACAGACGTGAAGATGTCGTCCCGCTGAACCTGAAAATCGGAAATGGCATTACGACTCTATTGATCACGGGCCCCAATGCCGGAGGAAAAACCGTCACACTCAAAACGGTTGGTCTTCTGACCGCTTGCACCATGGCGGGTCTCCACGTCCCAGCGGGCTCTGAATCGGAAATATTTCCATTCAAACACATATTCGTGGATATAGGCGACGATCAATCCATTGAAACGGATCTGAGTACCTTTTCCTCTCATTTGATCAATATGAAGGAAACGATCGAAGAGGTCGATGACCAATCACTTGTCCTGGTCGATGAAATCGGTGCTGGGACTGATCCATCGGAGGGATCTGCACTTGCGGCGGCAGTGCTTACGACGTTGCACGAAAAACTGGCCCTTACCATTGCGACAACGCACGATGGCTTCTTGAAAGCGTTTGCCCACGAAGCAGAAGGAATGGAGAATGCCTCCATGGAATTTGATCAGGAATCACTTCGGCCAACATATAAACTGAGAATCGGCGTACCAGGGAGCAGTTTCGCATTTGAACTTGCGGAACGGATTGGTATATCAAAAGAAATCCTCGATAATGCCAGAAAGCACGTCGGGGTCGAAAAAACGAAACTCGAAACGCTTATTTTAGAGTTGGAACGACAAACGCAATTGGTGTCGACGCAGCTCAGTTTGGCACAGTCAGAGCGCACAAGATTATCAGGTCTCACAAAGGAATATGAATCTAAAACCAAGCAACTGAAAAAGGAAATCACCGAGTTGAAGAAAAAGGCTGTTTCGGAAGCCCGGGATCTTGTCCGAACCGCCAAAGCGAGCATAGAGCATTCCGTGAAAGAAATCCGTGAAAGCAATGCCCGTCCCGAAATCGTTCGAACCGCAAGACAGAATCTTCATCAAATGACAGAAGATTTATATCGTCAAGATTCGAATGAAGTATCGGAAGTCCGGCAAACAGAGTCTTTCAGTATTGGCGACAAGGTCCGATTGTATGACGGCACTCAGGTCGGCGAAATCACCCAGATTCAGAAAGAATATGCGACAGTGTCCTGGGGGAACGCGAATATGAGAGTTCGGATGCAAAACCTCGTGAAACAGGAGGGGAGCCAGTCACCAGGCTATCCCATACCTCGTTCGGATTTGCCACAGATTGAGGCCAAAAATGAAATTGATCTTAGAGGGCTGTATGGTGATGAAGCGATATCTCAGGTTGAACAATTTATCGATAATGCGTTTGTTTCGGGGCTCCACAGGGTGGATATTATTCACGGAAAGGGAACAGGCGCGTTGCGAAAACGGGTCACAGAATTTCTCAAGACCTGTCCGCATGTGAAATCGTTCCGCCTTGGCGAGTGGAATGAAGGAAGCACAGGAGTCACCGTCGTCGAAATTTCTTGAACTTTGCATGATTAAGAAGATTCTCATAGCAAATCGAGGCGAAATTGCTGTCCGGATTATCCGAACGTGTCGCGAAATGCAAATCCGAACCGTAGCCGTATTCTCTGACGCCGACCGCACTTCGATGCATGTCAGGATGGCCGATGAAGCTTATTCACTCAAAGGCAATACACCAGCTGAGACTTATCTACGACAAGAACTCATTGTGGACATTGCCAAACGATCGCACGCGGATGCAATCCATCCGGGGTACGGGTTCCTTTCCGAAAACCCGGATTTTGTAGAGCGCGTCGAGACTGAGGGATTGACATTTATTGGTCCGTCTTCAAAGGCAATCCGTTCTTTGGGAGATAAGACAGCGGCTAGAAGAATTGCTGATGAGTTGCGAATCCCTACTTTACCAGGAACGCTGGAATCCATTTCTGACGTCAGTGATGCGGCGGGCATTGCTGCGAAAATTGGTTATCCTGTTCTTCTCAAAGCCGCTGCAGGTGGTGGTGGAAAGGGCATGCGAGTTGTCAATGGCGAAGATGGCCTTGCGTCAGCGTTACAGACGGCCAGATCGGAAGCACAAAATGCATTTGGTGACTCGCGGGTGTATATTGAAAAGTATTTAGAAAGTCCCAGGCATATCGAAATGCAAGTCCTTGCGGATATGTTTGGGAACTGTGTTTACCTTGGTGAGCGAGAATGTTCCATCCAGCGTCGACATCAAAAGGTTATCGAAGAAACCCCATCTCCCTTGATTGACGATAACATGAGGATCGCTATGGGGGATGCTGCTGTGCGGTTGGTTCAATCCGTCGGCTACACCAACGCGGGAACCGTTGAATTTCTTGTCAACCAGAAGAAGGATTTCTTTTTCTTGGAAGTCAACACGCGGCTTCAAGTCGAACATCCTGTATCGGAATTTGTAACAGGGATAGATCTCGTTCGGCAACAGATCCTTATTGCCGAG
>CAZOIM010000192.1:0-7530 GCA_964579855.1 uncultured Ignavibacteriaceae bacterium
CTGCTCCCACAATGTAGACCGATCCGTAAATTCCCCCCTGACCGCCGTTATCAACAACCCGGACAGCAATCTCGTTCTTCCCATATTTGAGTGCAGCGCTCACATCGAAATGGAATGGTTCACTGTAGCCAATGTGCGACCCTATTTTGACTCCATTTAGCCAAACGTCTGCATTATCATCGACGCCTGCGAAATAGATTGAAGGGGATTGGAGAGAATCCGATACATCGAAGGATCGATAATACCATCCAATCCCATCATAGGTTGAGAGATTATCATATCGATCCCAGTAATTTGGGAGTGCATGTGTATTCCATCCATTCCGATCGACCGTGCTCGTATACCAAGCCTCATGTATTCCCTGGTCGAGCGAGTCAATTTTGAACAGCCAGTCTCCGTCCAGTCGTAGTTCACTGCCTGAGTTCCGCGCACATCCTAATAGGAATGTCGCGGAACATATTGCAGACCATTTCAAGAATTGGTTCATGTGATGTATATGCATTTCATTTATAGTTGGACAGCAACGACGGATTTATCGTCAACGTCTTTAACCTGCATGACAAGAATGCCCGCGAGAATCATTGAGACGCCGCCGAGAAGCAATGCGTTCACAGCCTCACCGTGGAGAAACGTTTTAACGCAGAACCCGAGAATGCCGGCTGCGACGATTTGTGGTATCACAATGAAGAAATTGAAAATACCCATATACACGCCCATTTTCTTCGATGGAAGGGATCCTGCGAGGATGGCATATGGCATGGAAAGAATACTTGCCCAGGCAAGGCCGACACCGAGCATTGAAAGCAACAAGACATTTGGATCTTTGATCACGTAGAAGGATGCCAGTCCGATGCCTCCTGCAACGAGCGAAATCAAGTGAACGGTTTTCCGGCTTGTCCGTTTCGCCAACACGGGCAGAAGAAATGCCACAATGGCGGCGAATCCGTTATACGCGGAAAAGAGCACCCCGACCCAATCCGCTCCGCGATTGTACAATTCCGTCGTTGGATCGCTCGTACCATAAATGTGACTCGTCACCGCACCCGTCGTGTAAATCCACATGGCAAAGAGCGCAAACCATGAAAAGAATTGGACGACGGCGAGTTGGACCATCGTTTTTGGCATGTGTCTTAAATTCGCAAATATCTCCTTTGTACCGCTGAACATTCCTTTGGTCTGTTCCTTGTCACGCTTGAATGACTCCATATCCTCTGGTGGATATTCTCTTGTCCGAAAGACCGTCCAACTAACTGCAGAAATATATGCGAGTGCTCCAACAGCAAATGCGTAGACAACAGAATCAGGTATTAGTCCGGGAGCCGCAGTATTGCTGATTCCAAAAACATTCTTGAAAATGTACGGAAGTGCAGAGGCAATAACGGCCCCAATACCGATAAAGAAACTTTGGACTGCGAATCCCATAGTGCGTTGCTCCGAAGGTAAGAGATCTGCCACGAGAGCCCGGAACGGTTCCATGGAAATATTGATCGAAGCGTCCATGATCCAGAGCATTCCCGCGGCTACCCAAAGGGCCGGTGAATGCGGCATAATGAGCAACGCGCACGAGGCGAGGATCGCGCCTGTCAGAAAAAATGGTCGTCGACGACCGAGCTTTCCCCATGTCCTGTCGCTCATGTATCCGATGATCGGCTGAACAATCAATCCGGTTGTAGGAGCGGCGATCCAGAGAATCGGAATACTTCCGACGTCGGCGCCAAGCGTTTCGAAAATTCGACTGACATTTGCGTTCTGTAAGGCAAAGCCGAATTGAATCCCAAGGAATCCAAAACTCATGTTCCAGATTTGCCAGAAGCTTAATTGGGGTTTTGCTGTCATGACTGAAGTTGACAAGAGTGATGAATGTCAGTAAATAGTATGCGAAACAGATTATTTTGCGATAAACACTCGCCAGCCTATCGAAGGAATTGTTATCATAGTATGGCCATCCTTCAATTCAAATTGTTCTCCGCTCACGATATCTGTTAGGCGGGTTGTCAGATATGCTGTGGGGAGCTGCAATCCAACCTGTTGTGTTCGTTCACTCTTGTTCAATACTACAACTACACGTTCGTTCATGTCCGATCGAATATAGGCATAGATCGCTGTGTCTGCCTGCAAAGTAACGAAATCACCATAACGGAGTGCAGAGTGTTCGTTGCGAATTTGCACAATTTTCCGTGTGACCTGCAACATTCCTTTTTCGTAACTCGTCAGGCCATCGCCAAACCTCATCATACGACGGTTGTCGGGATCGTCAGCCCCCGTCATGCCAAACTCCGAACCATAATATATGACGGGAATTCCGGGTATCGTAAACATGTATGCCAAATACAATTCGGCCTTCCGATAACTCGATGGATGGTCCACGGTCGGTGGATTATTCCACGCCAGCTCACGCGTATCCACTCCCTGGTTTTTCACCTTGCCGTCGGCATAGGCCATGTACCGAACTTTATCGTGGCTGTCCATAATATTCCCCATCAAGTTGTAATCACCAAATGAGGAGAATGATTTTTTCATATGGAAGTCAATGGAGGAAAAAGAACGGTCCGATTCCAGGAATACAGGGATTGCAAAATACGAAAGATTGAAATTGAATTGTGCGCTGAGTTGACCGTTATTCACATACGAACCTACCAGGTCATAGTCGCCGAACGTTTCTCCGATTTGATAGACGGTCTTATGGAACGGGATCTCGATTTGTTCCTCCAGTTTGCGCGTAAGCTCGCGCCAGAACTTATTGGGCACGTGCTTTACCGCGTCATGACGAAATCCGTCGGCCCCTGTAACTTTCAACCACCAAATGGCGTTATCCGAAACAACATCCATGGCTTGTTGAGACTTGACGAAATCGAACGAAGGCATGTAGGGTTCAAACCACGTTGTCAATCGGTATTCATCCCACAGTCGCAAATTCTTTCTTCCATCCGGCAAATCGAGCGTACCAAACCAATCCGGATGATTCTTGTACCATGGATTGTCAATGTGAACGTGATGAGCGACAAAATCCAGGAGAACCCGTTTGTGGTGCTTGTGCGCTTCGTTGACCAGTTCTCTCAAATCATCCATGGACCCGAATTTCTCTTCAACCGCTGTATCGTTAATCGGCCAGTAACCATGATATCCGCTATACCATCGGTGAGGAGGCGGAGACTCACGAAAAGCCACATCCGGATTATCATAGACAGGTGATATCCACAATGTGTTGACTCCCAATGAGTCGAAGTATCCTTCGTCTATTTTGTTGATGATTCCGCGAAAATCTCCACCTTGATAATTCGCCTGGATGGAGAGCGAATCGTGTATCACCGGTTTATCATTAGAAGCATCCCCGTCGTTGAATCGGTCAATCATGATCGAGTAGATGGACGCATCACTCCACGACCCCGGCGACGTCCTCTTACCGGCAGGGATTCCATTGTGGAGGACAACTTGTTCAATATTTGTAACCATCCCTTCGCGGGAAACGAGAGCGCGAAGGAATCGATCTCCCCGGAGATCCTTATTGGACAATTGAATTTCGATCTTGTTCCCCCGCACGCGGACACTTTCCTTTGGCACCGACTTATTATCCAGGAGGGCGATTACGTCGACACTTTTGAGAGGAGTATGCGGGACATTGCTATCGTAGAAAAACGAAAAAGTGGCGTATTGCTTGGACTCACTCTTGCTCCCGATATGCAGGAAGTTTCTTACGGTGTCCGTGTCTGTAACGCGAAGGACAGAATTGAAATCGTCAAATCCCGTTGGCGTTTTTTCGGGATTCGAAGGATCGAGAATCTCTTTACCATCGACAACGAACTTATAAATGTAACTTCCAGGATCTAGCTGCAAGGAAATTTCATAACGGTCGGTTCCGGTGTGGTACGTCAACACATCACGATCTTTGTTCCAATTATTGAAGCTTCCTTCTACCGCGACTCTCAATTGATGCTGCTCGGATTGAAAGAAGAAGGTGTGCTTCTGCTGCGAGGCTATCGGACCATAGACAACTACAGGAATATCATATGTTAATCCGCCGTGTAAAAACTCAACTAGCGTTGCACCTTTGAAACCAGATTTTGGAGTGAATGCAATAGTATTGTTTGGCTTGTCGAATGAGACGGCAATCTTGTCGTTTTGTTTAAAGTGTAGATCGTATTCCTTCGCATAGAACAAGTCGCTTACGAGCAGTTTGTCGACTTTCTCAAGAGAGATTTTTACCGGTTGGATAATATCTCGAATGGCTTGGGCATGCGTCGCGACTCCCAGAAGAATTGTCGCCATCAGCAATACCACTATTCGCCTTGCCCTTAATCTCATGGTTATCTCAATTAGTATTTCACAAAACGGCGTACTCTGCGCGACCGCTTTCGAAACTTCTTTGCCAATGTTCTCAAGATCTCCGCGCGCCTTTTACTACTTCAATGTGCAGCTGGCGAGATTTCTGTCCCTGTTGAGTTACTCAATCTCTTTTCCTTCACGAGAGTCCAAAGGACCGCGGAAATCGCGAGCGAAACTCCACTGATGATAAAGATGATGTTCTTGTCAACAGAGTTCTTGATAATCGTTCCTACAGCGAGGCTTACGAGAAGCTGTGGCAGGACAACAGACAGGTTGAAAATACCCATGAAGAAACCTGTCCGACTTTGATCGATTTTTTCCGTCATGATAGCAAACGGCAGACTGACAACAGCGGCCCAACCGATCCCTGCAACACCCATCAGGATATACAATGCCATCGGACTCGTTCCAAGGAATGCAATTGCGAAATAGCCAAGAGCCATCATCGTCACACACAAAATGTGCGTCTTTACGCGTCCAATGCGTTCGACGATCGGCTCAAGCACAAAGGCGGGCAAAATGAATCCAACGGTATTGAGAATCGCAAAAGCGATCGCGATAATCTGTCCTGATTGGGCATTGATAATGTTTTGATCGGAAAGGCCGAGAAAGAACTTCTGTTGGATATAGGCAATGATATAGACAAACATGGTCTGAATTCCGATCCATGAAAAGCCGTGAGCAAAATATATCCTGAAGAGTTGGCCCCATTCCGTCGCCGACCGGTTTTTCATTTTCGTTGCGTCATCGACGGGGGTGAGAAGGTCTTTGTTCTCACTAATAAAGAACATTGGGACAAACGAAAAGAGGAAAACGAGCGCCACACCGCCATAGATCAAAACATAGTTCCCGAAGGTCGCACCGATAAGATATGCAAGGACGCCAAAGAAACCCGAGATGGTCTGCATCCACGTATATCCTTTTGTTCGTGGATTCCCTTCCGGCGTCACATCTGCGATGATGGAGCGCGTGGGATTGAAGCTGATGTTGATTGCCAGATCGAGCGTCAATGCGACAACAATGGCAACAGCAAGAAGGCTCTTAAATCCCAACCCGGCAGCGATCACGTCAATGTTTGGCAGCGCCATGAGCATTCCGGCCGCAAGAACGCCGCCGATCAATACGAATGGGCGGCGACGTCCGCCCCAAAACCAGACTTTATCACTGATGAGGCCGATGATCACCTGGCCAAAGATGCCTGCGAGCGGTCCTGCTGCCCATACAAATCCGACTTCGTCAATATGCAAGTTGTATTTGGTCGTCAGCAACCAGCTTAAAGCGGAAATTTGGATCGATAGCGCAAATCCCATTGCGGTTGCTGGCAGGCTAGCGAGAGCGTAGAAAGTATTTGTCAGTTTCGTTTGAATTGTAAGCATAGCATTCGTTCAGAAGTCAAGAATGAGTTTATGTGGTGTTCGCTGAATCAAAAGCCCGGGTGGTTCAAGTAATTGCTACCTTCAAAGAGCTTTGTCATCTTGGCGGTTCGTAAAGCCAGAGTAAGAAAACACTGTTCTAGAAAACTCCGAACTTACTGCGAACTACCATTTTAGCATCACTGTTTTTTTCGACTCGAATTTTCCTATTGACGCTCCCGAATTCCTCTCCCGGTTGCCAACTACCTTCCGCACCACTATTAGTAAACTTGTATTCAATCTCTGAGCCGGGAGGAAACTTTAACTCCAACGACCAAATTCCATCGCCTGCCTTTTGATCACCGTGAGTGCCGTCATCATACATCCGTATTTTGTTGGGAATCCAATCTCCAAGAGAATTATGATTCCCGACGACGAACATTGACTTGCGAACGTACATCCCGATGGCTTCACATTCAAGCCGCACTGTGACGGAGTTCTCGTGGCTGATCGCCATCGTTCCGAGAGATCCTTTCGCCTCTGACTGTGAGAGAATGATTGGCTGGAAGTCGCGCGACGGCATTTTTCCGCCGCCTAGCTTTGCGAATTTGTAAATATTCCTAAGGTGAGTGATATACGCCATATCGAAGGGCTTGTCGCCAGCGGGGGCAGTCTGATCAGTTCCATACCACCAAAACCAATCCGAACCTTCGGCGGCATACATCGATTCCCAGGCTTTGTATGCGTACCAAGCTTTCGTTCCGACATTTGGTGCTCCCAATTTTGGATTGGGCTGTGCCAGTCCAGATCGGCCAATGTCCTGTCGAGCCGTCAGCAAGTATTCCCACGCCCGGTTCTCCTCATCTTCTCCAATCCAGGTGTCGTAGTTGGCATTGATCCAAGAACCCGGATAAACCCATTCCAATTTTGGGAGTTGGTCTATCGGATGGGGTCGGATTCCACGGGCGGGATTCCCTTTCAAATATTCTGTTACCGTGGAGGTTATAACTTGCTTAGTTTCAAAGAGCTTAGTGAGCTTACGGTAAAGAGCATTCTGGAACGATTTTCCGTCGTTGTCCAGACGATACCACTCCCACGCATTCTCCCCATCAAGTATGACGGTGAGAAGTCTATCCGGTTCGCCCTCCGTTGGGGCGTATTTCAGCACTCCCTTAATGAAGTCATCCGCCGCATCTTCACCGTAGTAGTTCTGGTAGACAAATCCAATTTTGTCAGAAAGTTCAGTATCACGGAATACCACAACCACCCCATGTCTCTGATCGTGCTCCGAGAATGCTGCATACGGATAGTATTTTGGCTGCCTAGAAGGTTTAGATCGATCCAATATCTTTTCATCCGTGGCAACCCATTGTATCCCATTTTTCGCAACAACAGGAATGACATCGTGGGCAACGGATCCCTCCGCAGGCCACATTCCGGTTGGTTTGACCCCAAATGTCTTCTTGAAATATGCGATTGCCTTCCCTACCTGGGCATCAGCATCCTCAGGATAATGGAATCGGGCAGGCATCGGATCGTTCGGTTGGCAAATTTTCGCAAGATCGCTGTCATAGATGAGAGGCAAAATAGGATGATAGAACGAAGTAGTAATAACCTCAATTTGGCCTATGTCGGTTGAAGGCCTATACATCAATTTCTTGTGGATCGGAACGATTGCTGCACAAATCTTGTAGGTTTCTGCAACGATTCGATTACAGTCTTCTTCACGAATGGTCGTATTGACCGTATACGTTCTATCAACATTCTTGATGACCAGATCCGTGAGATCAACGGTAAGTCCCGTTGCCAGTTTGACTGGCCCCTCAAGAAAATCCGGATCCATGTTCGCGAGATA
>CAZOIM010000193.1:0-7463 GCA_964579855.1 uncultured Ignavibacteriaceae bacterium
CCTTATTTTAGCAACAAGAGCTTTCTTGTCTTTGCGAATGAGCCGACCCGGAGTCTGTAGTAATACACTCCGCTCGGCAACTCCGCCGCATTGAAAGTGACAGAATGGCTCCCGGCAATTTCACGCTGGCCCACTAGCGTTGTTACTTCCCGTCCCAGAGCATCGTAGACCTTCAACGAAACGAAGCCGATACCCGGCAGGGTATACCGGATGGTTGTCGAAGGATTGAACGGATTGGGATAGCTGTCGAATAGCTGAAAACGAACAGCGCCGTCCTGCTGCTCGACGACCTGAGTCGAAGTGACACTTATCGTGATTGGGTACGATTGCATCTCCACGGAGTCCGTCGTGATGATCCTGAGCCGATAGTAACACGATGTCCCTCCGCTAGCCGTGCTGTCGATGAATTGAGAAACCCCGGGCCCGACTTTCGAAAAATCGAGAAAGCTGCCGCTGTTGACCCTTCGTTGAATGATGATGCTGTCTTGTGCGGTGTCCCTGTTGGCCCACTGGAGCTTTATCGCCTTACCGATCTGGCTTATCGTTAAGCCGGTCGGCGATTGAGGATAGGTGTGAACGAGTATGTCCTTGATTTCGTTGAACGTCCCATTATTTCTATTGGATATGGTAAAGTTGCCTCCATCATCCCATGCAAATGGCGCGATGCCTCGTTGGAGAGCCTGATCCACGGCGGTGGCGTATGCGAACATCCGCGGATTATATTCGCATGTATTGACAAATCCGAACTCGCCCAGTACAACGGGAATGCCGGTCCTCTGCGACCAACTGGCAGCCTGGGCAAGCTCTGGCCCAATTGTCGATAAGATGTTGGCCGTTGTCGTCGTACCCCCATTAAGTCCAAATGGCCATGGATCGTAAGAATGATAATATCCGATCAGGTATTTGTCCGAAGAGTCGGGAATTTGCGCGCTGAGGAGTTGTTGATAGTTCGACCAGATATACCCGGAATATGAGACGATCCGCGTGGGATTCGTGCGGCGGATTATTTTGAGGACTCGTACGTTGAGTGCGTTCACGGCAGCCTGCGGCGCGGGATTAGGCTCGTTGAGGATTTCGAATATCAGGCTGTCGGACTTGTTCTGAAAATGTGTGGCTATCTGGCTCCAGATACTGTCGAAGCGGGCAATGCACGATTGCACGCCGGCAGAGTCGGCTGGCTTCGTGTTGGCGAGCGTGTCTTTAAGCCATCCTTCATGGTGCGCATTGATGATGACGAAGAGCCCGTTCTGAAGTCCCCAGGTGACGACCGAGTCCACCCGACCCATGAAAGTTCCGTTGATTGCATATGGCGGCACGGTTGAAGTTCGCCCATTATATCCCCAGGTGATCGGTATCCTCACAGCGTCGAACCCGGCTTTCTTCAAATCGGAAAAGAAACTCGCCTGGAGAAGAGGATTGCCCCATGACATTTCACCACCCGGGTATGCATCAAGCGAATTTCCCACGTTGATTCCTCTTGCCATCCCTTTGACGGCTTGCTGAGGAGTAAGAGGAGTCTGCGCCTTCGCGCTGATCCCTAATCCTAAGAACAGCAGCATCGTTATTTGTAGACTAGTTTTTATTTGGAGCCTCTTTTTTTTTAGAAGCCGTCTCAAAAACCCAAGCTCGGTCACCCCGAACTCGTTTCGGGGTCTAATACAGGCCAAACAGCAGATGCTGAAACAAGTTCAGCATGACACAGCGTATTTTTGAGATGAGCTACACCAGTGAAATCAATCTCAGTAGATTTTTCTTTCAAAGAGAATACATTTCTGACTTGCCCGATTCCGCCGGATCTCATCGTTGCTGACCCGACACACGTTCCACTGCTTTCTGTTTCCTACAATATACCATCATTTGGAGGTGCGGGCAAACGGTATCCACCTGAATACGCAGTTGCCGTTGGTGTGGGGCCACAAATCGCAACAGGGAGGTTCCCCATTCGAACAACCGTCATTCTGCGTCAACGAGCATCCTCGTTCGGACGATGAATGCAACTCTTCGTTAATGAACCTCAGCATGCTCATGAGGTTTGGCCCTCCAGAGTTTCTGCGCACGTTCGCCCAACCATGCACCGAGGAGCGACAGGAGAAAAACGCCCGCCATGATCACCAACCCACCGATGGTGAGACCGATCATATTTACTTGTCGGGGAATTGCCAGGGCCATCGTGCCAAAGAAAAGAAACATGAGTCCTGCGCCCGCGATCGCAGGCTCAACTAGAGTGACGCCTTCGGACAGGTATCCTGCAATCGCGGAGATGACGATGATTCCCGCGAACAACCAAATAAAAGCAAACATTTCCGCCTTCGCGGCGAAAATGAGCAATGGCAGCAGGTAAAAGAGGGCATAGAGTACCATTGATATTCCTATCCATCTCCACTGCAATTTCCGGGATTGCGCTGGTGATTCGGACATGGTAGATCCTCCTTGTGAAATGATGCGACAGAGAACATGATGCTGTGTTCGTACTTCTTGAGAATTGAATCCTGCGGTGGTTGTTTAAAACGCGAAACCCGCCACTCAGCTCTTTAAGCACGAATGTGCGGGTTTGTTTGCAGAAGCTTCCGTCGTCACGTGGTCCGTCTCTCCGACAAACCCACCGTTGACTTCTATCGTCTACAATGTACTATTTCTTACAGGTGCGGGCAAATGTCCCCAACCTGCTAGAGGATTGGCATCTTCAGAATTGGGAAGGAAGATGCTGGATATATCTCTTCAGGCTGATCCGATTTTCTTCCCGTCTCTGATATTCGCCATGTACTACTCACTTCAACTGGATGACACTGCGAGAGCGCTGTCATTCTTCAAGCGTGCGAAACTTGCTGAAATCAGAGAACGGCCCTGACAACGTTTATTTTTCTTTCCGTTTGCCTTTCACCAACGCCTTGTAGAAGATGTTCTTCGCGTCTTCATTGTCGGGATTGATCCTCGCTGCTTCCAATGCATATTCCATCGCGGTTGATTCCTCTCCGATCGCTCTGGCGCATCTTGCCGCGTTGAGCAGAACCGCGTCCGGTTGGACTCGGGGATCCTGTCTGTATTGATTGAGGATCTTCATGAACGTCGTGTACTGATCCAGAGCCGCCCGGTACATCTGCTGCACCATGAAGATGTCGCCTAACTGAGCGTGGAAGTAACCGACAGAGTCTTTTGTCAGTTGAATACACTGCTCCAGCAATCGCTGTGGTTCCTGAGCATCAAAGTGGGTGGCGGCGCTCGCCTCCCCGCGGATGAACAGGAACTTCTGCCACGCGTACAATCCGAGGGCTTCGGGATCACGGGGAAGCAGATCGGCGATTCTCTTCTCGTACGCGAGGCTTTCTTCAGATCGGCCCATGGCCCGGGTAACATCGACCAGGGGACGCAATGCATTGATGTCTTTAGGATGGCTTTCCAGATGTTGAATCAGGAGTGAATATCCGAGTATGAGATTCCCGCGGTTCGCGAGGCAATGAAAGCGTCCCAGGTTTACCTTCTCACTGTCGGTGAGAACTCTCTTTTCGAGGATCTTTTGCAGCATGATGTCTCCCGCCCCGATCGATTCGCGTTCGTCGATGTTCATCACCCGGAATGCCCCCCGATTCACAAAGAAATCCCGTGGTGCGCGGTATTCAAGAAGCGGCTGATTTTCGGTGTTCAGTTCGCCAACTCCGATATAATCGAGAAGCTTCGCCTGTGAAAGAAACTCGAGAGAGAGGAAGGTGGCAGGATCCTCAATCTGTATTCTGTGAAGATCGGCCCGGACGGCTGCGATTGAGAATTTCTGCCTGATGGCATCTTCATTGAGTTGCAGCGGCTCCATCGAACCGACGACGATGACATCTTTCAGATAAGGTTGCCACAAACTGACGTGTGGGAAGACTGCCGTAAACGTTCTCATCACAAGATCGAACGTCTCATCGCTCACTTCATAAAGATGAAACCACTGAACCATCATCCCGTTCTGTTTCAGCTTGTCCCTGCACGCTCGGAGAAATTCCACAGTATACAGATTCCCGACTCCCGCAATCCACGGATTTGTGGGCTCACTGATAATAACGTCGAAACGTGAAGGAGACAGTTTCACGAACGAAAGGGCATCATCCACGAAGAGTCTCGATCTTCTGTCCCGCAGGGGAGAGCCGTTGACATAATCGAAATACTTCGATGCTTCGACAACTTCAGGCGAGATCTCCACGGCCTCGACGGACGTAACGGGGTGCCGGAGAACGCTCCCCATCGTGACACCGCTCCCGAGTCCAACGACTAGAACCGAATCCGGATTGGGGTGAAGAACCATCGGGATTTCTGCGAGCAATACCTGTGTCGGGAGATCGCCGACGGATGATGCGTCGACCTTTCCATTGATGTAAAGCGACGTGTTCAGGCCCGCAGGAGTAAAGTATTCCACGATGCCGACCGTAGCCGTTGTCCCCTCTTTAAAGAAGCGGACATTGCGGGAAACGACCAGCTTTTCGAACTCGGCGTAACTCGATGGAGGAGCTTCGTTTTTTACCAGGTGTCTGAAGACGCCGGAGAGAGCAATGGTCTTATTCCATTCTGACGTCAGAAGGAAGAAGATAATGATAAGACTTGCGGCGCCGCCGACCGAAAGCGTCTTCGTGCGTGTCGTGATGTCGGAGCTGAACAGAAGAAGGAGTATCCCTGCGCCGATGTTCAGACACAATCCCACTTCCATCGATATCCGGACTCCCACGAGGGGAATCAGTATGAGTCCTGCCGCGAGCGATCCGATGACTGTCCCGACCGTATTGACGGAGAAAACATTGCCGACGGATCGTCCAAGCAACTCCAGCTTTTTTGATGCGATGTGGCTGGCGATGGGGAGGCTCATGCCGAGGAAAATTGTCGGGATAAGCATGATACCAAATCCGAGCAGGAACTGGAGGCTGAGGAAAATCGGATACGTGAATTCCGTCCGGTTCAGGATTCTTCCCAAGTGCCAGTAAATGTAGGGTACGCGGCCGTAGAGGGGGAGCGAGAGAGCCATGGCGATCCCGACCCCAAACTGGCAAAGCATGAGCAGCCGATAAGGACTTCGTGTCCGGGCGAAGAGTCGTGAAGCGATCCAGCTTCCGATCGTGATTCCCGAAATGAAGGCAACGAGGAGCAGCGTGTAAGAGTATGTTGAAGAACCGATGACAGGAATGAGCAGGCGCAACCAGGTTATCTCATAAATCATTGCAGCAAGGCCTGAGACGCCGGCGACCAGGACCGCCAGTCTGATATCCCTCTCTGAGAATGTCATGTGAGTAGTGTCGGACTGAATCGGCTCGATGGTCTGTTCACGCCAGGTTCGTGCAAGCAACCACGCCACGCCTCCGACACAGAGGTTGACTACTCCGGCGCAATAGACCGTAGCCCGCAGTCCGACGATGGGAATCATGAGAAATCCGCCCAGCATAGAACCGACAACCGCGCCGAAGCTGTTGAGGAAGTAAAGTGTAGCAACGTTCTTGCCGGATTCCTTAATATCGAGGGAGATCGTCCGGACAAGAACCGGGAGCGTGCCGCCCATCAGAATCGTCGGGAAAAGAAGAGTCAGTATGCTGATGAGGAGTTTTAGGACGAGCACGGTGAGCGAATCACTCGGCAATCCAGTCCTGAGCACAAGCGAAATAAAGAGAGATCTCAGGATTTCGATGAGCCAGGGATACAAGAGGCAATAGGCTCCGATGGCGAGCTCGAGAAGCGCATAGAGCTTCAACGGATGTTTCGTTCGGTCGGATCGTCGTCCCCAGAGTGATGCACCGATCGCCAGCCCTCCCATGAATGTTGCCAGCACAATTGTCTGGGCGTAGGTCGTGTTTCCCAGAAAGAGCGAGAGGTACTTGAACCAGGCGATTTGATAGACAAGTCCGGATGCTCCCGAAACGACAAAGAGAACTGCGATCAAGCCGAGAAGCGTTTCTTTTTTCATAGTCACTCTTGTTTATGGAGGCAAAAGAATCTCACGCGAAGACCTGCCTGCCGGCAGGCAGGCGCAATGCCGCCAAGAAATTCCTTCTATGCTCAACTTTGCACCTTTGCGGCTTTGCGTGAGGGTTTTGGAAATGAGCCGGTCAGAAAGCCTAGCGAAGGTACGCGACTTCGCATTGGGAATCAATGACGGTTATCGGTGGAGAAGGCGTCCATCAGCCCGCGTGGATCGTGACACTAACAGGCCGTTCGTCCCGTCATGACAAAAGTCCTGACGGTGACTCACAAACCTGGAGGGGAGAGATGGCGTGTGACTTTTCACGTATGCTTTCTGTATTGAAGTGCAACAACGCCGGATTGAAAGGTCTTCGAACCAATGAAATCCAACAGAAGTTTCGCCTGAGGCTTCACGGTATCGAATAACCGCGGTCCTTTTCCGGCAATAACCGGATGGACCACGAAATGATATTCGTCGATCAAACCGCGGTCCGAAAGCTGGGACGCAATGCTCAAACTTCCTACACAAATGCCTTTGCCGGGTTGCTGCTTCAGCGCGAGGACCTCTTCCGCAACGTTTCCGTGTTCGAGTCTCGTGTTCTTATCCTCAACGTGAGTCAATGTCGTGGAGAACACGATCTTCTCGAGCGAGTCGTACACGCGGGCGAACTCATTTTCCGACTTTGTCTCGGATTGGTTCCTGGCGATATCCGGCCAATAAGGAACCATGAGTTGATACGTGATCCGGCCGGAGAGGATAACGCTCGCATTGCGCAGGACCCTGGTGAAGTACTCGTGCAACTCCTCGTCAGCGATCCCGTCCGTATGGCTGCAGTACCAGTCAGCGGTAGTATTGATCGCAAAAACAACCTTCCTCATAATCCTCCTCCAACGACGTTATCGATGAGTTTGAACACTCTGTTTTCCTACAGTTGTATCAAGTTCTCATTCAGCGACCCGATGCTGACAGGGAGCGGAGGCGGCTCTCGCATGGTGTCGAAATCGATTGGTTTGCGCATGCGTTGTTCACTCGCGCGACTTTAATTTCGCGCCGTTCTCCTGCTACCGGTCCCCAGGCGCGAAATTTCGGGGATGCGGGTTGTGCCCTACCCGCGCGTTTCGATTTCGACAAGATTTCTTGCCTACTTCTTTCTCGGAAAGAAGTAGGTGGACGTAAGTCCACTCGATTTACCAACGACATCTTCTATCACACGCTGCCAGGGAGTCCCGCTCCCGCCGCATTGGATAATGTTGGTATCGCGCTGACGCGCGATGACGATCTCACGCCTCCGGCTCAGGAGCAGAGCTCCTTCACAGCTTGGTTTGGCGGACGTTTTGCTTCGCGAGAGTGCAACTCTCGCGGGAATTAAATCTGACAGAACATCTGTCGGGCAACAAGGGTATAAGCATCTCGGAAATCAATTAATGATATCCCCTTTGACGTCTTTCAATTTTTCGCGCCATTGTTGGAGTTCCTCGGGTGTCTGTCTCACCCAATCTGTTACTTCACCAACTATTTTCAATGGTGCTTTGGTACGATATGA
>CAZOIM010000194.1:0-7459 GCA_964579855.1 uncultured Ignavibacteriaceae bacterium
CGCTTGTAATTGGCAATAATCACTCCGCCTGGTGTAGCGAGACTCTCTGTTAATGTAAATGCTGCCGGAATCGTGCCCCTGTCAAACAACTTTTTTCCCCTGCCAAGAGTCAACGGGTGAATTTGGAGCCTGAGTTCGTCCACTAAATCATTCTTCAGGAGCAGCTGAATGAGCTTGCTACTGCCCCAAACTTTGAGATCAGAACCTTCTGAATTCCTGAGCTTCTTGATATCTGCCAGGCTTTTGAGGAAAACCGAGTTCTTCCAATTTGACTTTTTCGTTGTCTTGGACACGACGTATTTTGTGACATCATTGATACCTGGCCAACTATCTGCATGGTCAGGCCAGAAGGCGGCCCAAACCGCGAACGTTTTTCTGCCCAAAAGAAGGTCTGCAGGTTTCATCTGTTCTTGCATGACCTTGCCAAGAACTTCGTCACCGTACAGTGCGCTCCAACCGCCGTACTTGAATCTTTCTGAGGTATCTTCCTTGGGCCCGCCCGGAGCTTGCAGTACACCGTCTAACGTAATCATAGAAATAACGACGATTTTCCTCATTATGAACCTCTACTGATGTGGTGATTGTTTCATGACACTTGTTTCCACCTAATAGTCGTTTCGTGAAACACAGAATCGACAATGCAAGCGCGCTGATTAGTTCGAGTTCCCGACTCGAACGGATTCCAGCAGCCACAACTTCACCGTTTTATCCTCGCTGCTACTGGCCAGCCACTTTCCGTCTGAGCTGAATGCAACGGACCACACATCGTCCGAGTGCTCCGAGAGCACCTGCTGTAGTGCTCCATCATGTACTCGCCATAACCGGATCGTGCTACCATTGGCGCTGAACCGGGGGCCGACGATCTGTTTCCACAATGTGCCGATCGCGCTCTGACCGCGGCCTCCGCTCGCGAGCCACTGACCATCGGGGCTGAAGGCAACAGTGTATACATGGTTTGATCCACAGTCCAGAGTGTTGACAAGCTTGCCGTCCTGAACGCGCCAAAGCCTGATGGACGAATCGTCGCCGCCGCTGGCCAGCAACTCGCCGTTGTTATTGAAGGCAACGTGGACGACGGCCTCTGTATGCCCGGAAAGGGATCGCACGAGAGTCCCGGTTTCGACGCGCCAGAGTTTCACCGTCTTATCAAAGCTTCCGCTGGCCAACCACTGCCCGTCCGGGCTGAAAGCAACAGACCAGACGTTCAAGGTATGTCCCAAACAAGTCCGCAGCAGGGCACCATCGCTCGACCGCCAGATTTTCACAGTCTTGTCCTCGCCACTACTGGCCAGGCTCTGCCCGTCCGGACTGAAGGCGACGGACCACACCGTACCTTCGTGGCCAGTGAGTGTTCGAAGCAACGTGCCATCCCGGGTGAGCCAGAGCCTGACGGCATGGTCGTAGCTCCCGCTGGCGAGCAGTTGCCCATCCGGGCTGAAGGAGATCGAGGTGACTCCTGCCGAATGGGTCAGGGTTCGTATGAGTTGCCCATCGGAGACACTCCAGAGCTTTACCGTGCCATCGACGCTACTGCTGGCAAGCACCTGCGCATCCGGACTGAACGCGACCTGTCTCATTTCCGCGGAATGACCGGTGAGCGTGTTGTGCAAATGAGCCCTCAGCGCCGGGCCCGGGGCAAAGCCCGGTACCGGTTGAGATTCATTACAGGCAGACACAGCCATCACCGAAAAATACAGAGCGATGGTAATTACCCGATGAAAAATTCGTGAAGTTGCAAAGCTCACCTGTCTGATCCTCCAAACAAGCAAGGACGCCGAAGATAGCTATTTCTTTTCACCATCTCTCCATAGTAAGATGCAGGGACATCATTGAGTTCTCCTTACAATATGTGGACAGCGCTGTAAAACGCATTGACAAATGAATCTCTGCTTGCGCCTAACTACTGTGGAGACGTAGTACTTCATTCTTATTCCTTTTCGGTCCTCATCATCCCTCGCGTACAAACGTCAAACCCATCCGGAGGCCTAAAAGTGTTGTGGCGCCAGATGGCGTCACTCAAATCGGTGTAAAGCAATTAGCTCTTCTTTGGTGTGCTTTTCGCTATCGAATGCCGGGTCATTATATTTGCAGGTTGGCTCGGCTTGTTCAGCACGAATCTGCGGGTTGGTTTGGAAAATCTTCCGTCGTCACATGGTCAGTCCACCCCGACAAACCCTCCACTGCGCGCTATTTCCAACAATATAGTATAATCTGGAGGTGTGGGCAAATGGCTTGAACAGGAACCCCAAATCCATCGCAGTGAAACAGAGGGGCCGGGACGGCGACGTCGAAGTTCGTAACTGCGGGTTTACACTAAAGAGGGAACAATCACGCGGTAAAGGGATGGTTCCCGGATCGTATCCATCAGAACGTGGCAATCCATTCCGGCGGTATGAGTTCATCCAGATCCTTGCGAAGCTCGCTGTTCAAAAAAGAGAGGCCTACTTGATATGAAGCGTTTGTCCAGCCGAACCCTGTTTGAGCATAATCGGGAACGGCACTGCCGACATTGCCGTATTCCACGAACACTTCGTGTGACCGTCTCACCACGTCATATTTCTCCGTAATAACGCCGCTGTAGTTAACAGCGTTGAGCGTGATCGTGAACAGCCAACGGTATGCCAGACGACGCGCGATGGAGGTAAAGCCATACTGTTGGAGGCCATTCCAGGCAATCATCTGATGCGGTGCCCAGCCATAGGGGTAGTCCCATTGCCGGGCAGTGCGATTGGCGGTGAGCACGCCCCGCGACTTCTCCGAAGTAGCGGCGACGCCACCCGGCGTTTCGAGCAACGGCAGGGCTTTTTTTACCAGCAAGTCCGCCTGATGCCGCGTTGCGAGACCAGTCCAAAGCGGATATAGGGCCGTTGCGCTCACGTACCCGGTTTTTTTCCGCTTGACGAAATCATAGTCCAAGTACATTCCGGTTCGTTCATCCCATAGGTACTTATTGATGAGCTCTTGTCGTCGCCGAGCCCGTTCCAGCCATTCGTTCGATCGCTCAGACAATCCGGAGGATGTAGCGTAGCTTCCACCAAACTCGCTCTGGATAATCGCCGCAATATCTCTTTCGACTTTGTAGAGGAGCGAATTAAGGTCCACTGTCACAAGATCAGCACATCTGCCGAGAAGCCGATAACTCGTATCGTGCCCCGACTCGCGCATGGCCCTGTCGTTGACAAAGTATCTGTCAAGTTCCGGCACAGGGATGATGCCAGATGTGTATGCCTGTTGAAAGGACGACACATCCATCCGGTAACTCTTCGCATACTGTCTGAAGATGGCGTCGTAGTGTCCTGGCTCCACTTCCGGACAAGGACCAGTTCCTGTATCGAAGTACCGGCTTAATCCGGTTTTGGTGAGGTGGTCCTTGTTCATCCATACGTCCCAATACTCGCGGATGGCGGCATCCAGGACATCCCCAAGCCATTCCTTCGATGGATTTCCTTTCTCCATTTGTTCATACACCGCGAGCAACATGGATGTCAGAAAGGGGGGTTGGGAGCGGGTCAGATAGTATGTCCGATTGCCATTCAGGATCTTGCCAAAATGCTTTATCTCATAGACGAGATTGTCCACGATGTCTTTCGCCAACGCGACGTTCTTGTCTGCCAAAAGACCAAGAACAATGAAATAGCTGTCCCATCCGTACAGTTCGTTGAATCGGCCGCCGGGGACGACGTAAGGCCGCCCTGAATAGCCGCCGTTCCCGTCTGACGTCAACCCCAGGACGAGCAAGCCATTCTGATGGTCCAACCCGCGCACAAAGTCCGGTGTTATTGTTTCTGGAAGAGAAACGGTTTTTGCGTTCAGCCCTTTATGGATCTCGAGGAACGATGAAAAGTAGGACGCGGCAACGGAATCGTTGGCAGGTACATACAGGTACCGGACCGAGTCTCCATGTTCCATCTTCTGATCGGCCAAAATATTCTGCAGACCGATGCTATCGATGCGGCGCGTAAGACCTTCCCAGTATACCTCGCGGATCATGCGGGAAATGTGTTCGGACGCGGGCTCGAAGAGTTTCAGAGGGTCCACTCTGCAGTTATCGTCGTTGAAGTGTTGAGCATGAATCAATCTCCCGGGCTGGTTCGCACGAAGACAGGTGCGGACCACTTCAAACTTCCGGTCGTCGCACGACTCGACCCGAAACCACCTGGTTCCGCGGTCGATTCCTGACATTCGCTGTCTTGCCGGATCCTGTTCGCCAGTCACAAACCAAAGAAAGAAACCGATGCATCGCGGACACATTCTCCACAGTGTACCTTGCACGCGATAGTCGGGCGTTTCCCACACGGATCGTCACCGCTTTCTTCGACAACAAGCGAAATGCATCTTCATCGGTGACGTCGTCCCCACAATAGACGACGAGTGGATTGTGCAACCACCGACGTTGGCGCACGAGGCGTCGAACCGCGTGGCCTTTGCTCCACGCCACCTTTGGCCGGATTTCGATCACTTTTTTGCCGTTCGTGAGCACCAGGTTCCTCCGGAGCGGTGACACGGCGGCTTCAACCACAGACCGAACGCGATCGACGGACGATGGCGCGACATTTCGATAATGGACCGATAGCGTACTCTTTTTGTATTCGACGAGGACTCCCGGGACCTTTCTGAGTTTCCGGCGAATCGCAGTCGATAGAGGCAGCAAATCCGCAACTCTCTTGCTCACACCGGGGTGAATCCAGGTTTTTCCATCGGCGACGATTTCAAAACCGTGGTTGGCCGCGATGACGATCTTCGTTGGCTTGAGCAGAGCTGTGATATCGGTTAGTGAACGCCCCGTGATCACACCCAGCGTGGTTGCACGGAGCTTCTGCAACCGGTCGAGCAGACGACGGAGGCGCACGGAGGGCACGGCCTGTCGGGGGGTCTTTCGTAATCCTACCAACGTGCCATCATAATCCAGGAAGAGAAACAGATGACCCGCCTTCCGCACACGGGCTTCGATGCGCAGCAGAGCCCTCTCCCGCGGTCTGAAGATGTCTAGTGCCATGAATTCCGTTCACGCTTTGTTCTCAGGTTCCGGCTCCGGAAGCTTCAGTTTCGCGAGTGACGTCACAATATTCCCTGCCCAACGGTACACATTCCGCTCTCTGATCGATGTGCGGAGCCGTCCCATCCGCAACGCTTGCTCTTCAAGGGGCATGGTCAATGCCCGATGAAACGCCTGAGCCAGGTCTTCAGTGTCGTACGGGTTGACGATAAGGGCATCCAGGAGTTCGCGCGCAGCACCTGTGAATTGGCTCAGGATGAGGACTCCGTGCTCGTCTTCTCTCGCAGTCGCAAATTCCTTGGCTACGAGGTTCATGCCGTCGTGGAGGGAGGTCACGGCACAAAAGTCCGCGATCTGGTAGAACTCGTTCACCGTTGCGTGTGTGTGGTGCGCTTTCAGAAAAACGATCGGTTTCCAACCTTTTATCCTGAAACGCCAGTTGATTTGTTCGGCGACCTCATCGAGTTCCGACAACAGGTCGTGGTATCGTTTGATATGCGTCCGGCTCGGGGCACCAAGCTCAACAAAACTAAACTGTCCGACGTACTCAGGATATTTTTCCAGGAAGCGTTCGACGCCGCGGAATCGCTCCACGATGCCTTTTGTGTAATCGATCCGGTCGACACCCACGCCAAGATACTTCGCCGATGTGCCGATCATTTTCAGAATTCGATCCTTTCGCTCACGTTCCAATTCGATTCTCTCGCCGTCATGGGCGATTCCGGTAAATGCGACACTGATGGGGAACGGACGCACCAGCGTTCTGGTCCCGCGGCGCTCGATCGAAAACTGTTCCCAGTTTACCTTTGATTCGAGATAACGGTCCACGGTCTCCAGAAAATTGTTGCAGTGGAACTGAATATGGAAGCCAAGGATATCCGCACCCAGCAAGCCCACGAGGATTTCCTGTTTCCAGGGACAGATCCCGAATACTTCCGGATTGGGCCACGGGATATGCCAGAACAACGCGACGCGGGCATCCGGCCGCTTCGCTTTGATGAGCAACGGAAGCAGGCAAAAATGATAATCCTGGATGAGAATCAGCGGTTCGTGTTCGTGTCTGATTTCATCGAGCAAGACCTCGGCAAACTTTTCGTTGACCTTCTGGTATTGCACCCAGTCGTCGAGACGAAAGAGGGGTCTGGTATGAGTAATATGGCAGAGAGGCCAAATCCCTTCGTTCGAGAAACCGTAATAATACCCCTCTTCTTCCTCTTTTGTGAGGAAGACTCGCCGAAGCGAATAGGCGGGCTCCACAGGTGGAACACGCAATCGCCCTTCCTTGTCGGAATTTTCGCGATCGGCATCGCCACTGCCGTGCGCAAGCCACGTTCCGCCGCAAGCACGGAGGATCGGGTCGAGCGCCGTGACGAGACCCCCCGCCGGGACAATGCATTCAATCGAATTCCCCTGTTTGACGTGCATGTATGGCTCGCGATTAGACACCACTATGAGATTCTTGGCGCCAAGCTCACGTTTCACGTGTTCTTTCAGACGTTCGGCCGTCCACAACGATTCGCCTTCGACACGCAAACGTGCCTCGGCAGCCGCGCTCGAACGTGCGGCGGCCAAGCTCCGGGCAAGCAATGTAACCTCCGTTGCCAATGGACCGAGGATGTCACCGCGCACCGAAGCATCAATACGCGATGTTTTCCCCATGCGCATGCCTTTCATCCATTCCGCGATCCGCGCAATCGGGCCCGTCAGGCTCCAGCGAACAACAACGACGGTCGTCACGACTATAAGGATCGTCTGGATGAGCAGTCGTATGAAGTTCCTGTACCAGATACCTTCCAGGCGCGCCTCGATATAGGAGGCATCGTGGAAGACGAGAAGCGCTCCGACTGTTATTCCTTCCCTTATCAATGGAAGGGCATACACGTGGATGGATTTTCCTTCGATGTGGTTAATATCAAACACGCCTTCTTTGCGTGCCATGGCCTCCCAGAGTTCATCCGGGGCACGAGCTAGGGTCTTTGCCAGGGCATTTCCGACAGCCACGCGCTCTCCGAGAGTATCATAGACCGCTACGCCGAGCATATTCTCCCGGTTTTCGAATCGTTCGACAAATCGCTTGAGGCGGACGGTGGACGGGTTGCTCATCAAGGACTGCACAGATTCCTGCATACTCTCCGCAATGACGGAAGCACGTGCATCCAACTCTGTTTCCAGGCGTTCCCGGTCGCTTTGTACCTGCACATACGAGGACAGCGCGGCAACGAGCGTTGCAACAAACACAAGCGAAACAATTAGACGAACGGTGATTTTCATGGTTGGCGAATCGTGTGCCTTCTACTATTGAACGCAGTCTCCCTCTTGAAAGTTCTCACTGGTCCAGTCAATCAGATTTTCAGGCATTACGCTTGATTTGCAGGTGTTGGCAAGCACCGTGTTGTCGTTCATCAGGCTTACCTAGAACCGATACCCCACCATGTTCCAGTACCAGAGGAACCAGACGAACGC
>CAZOIM010000195.1:0-1098 GCA_964579855.1 uncultured Ignavibacteriaceae bacterium
AACGACGGCATTCCTGAGAACAGGATCGTTGTTGTCGATCAGGGCTCATCAGACGGAAGCGTTGCGCTTGTAAAGAGGCAATTTGCAGGTGTGGAGATCGTTTCTTTGCCGGACAACAGAAGTTATTCAGCCGCCATCAACGCGGGAGCGGCGCACCTCAAGACGCAATACCTCATCGTTGCAAACGCCGATGTCAAGTTTCAAAGAGGAACAATCGAATCGTTGATCGGGATCCTGGGGCGGGATGCGCACATCGGGCTTGTCGGACCTTCGTTGAAGGATGGAAACGGTCTCCCGTCAACCCGTTTCTCACGGACCGGAGCGGTGCGGGCAATACTGCTGCTTGTCCTCCCTTCCGTTGTTCGCGGCTGGTGGAAGGCGACCGAAGCCCGACACAGCAAAGGGGATTCACCGATCAGCGTTCGTTGGGTGGAAGGATGTTTTATGGCCATCCGGCGCTCAGCGTTCGATGAAGCGGGCGGATTCGACGAAAGGTTTGGATTCTACTTCGAAGACGGTGATTTTTCGATCCGTCTGAGAAAGCTCGGCTATGAGCTGTTCCACTGTCCGACCGCAACCGTTACACATTTCGGTGGAGCAAGCTTATCTCAGACCCCGGACCGGGGCACGCTTGAGTTCTATAAAAGTTGTCTTCAGTTCTATCGAACGCACCTCTATAGAAGATATGTTTGGCTGAGAAGAACTCTTGGCCTCGTCCTGTTGTTCCGAAGGAGACCCGATTTGTTGGCTCTCAGAGACCTGCTCGATCAGGAGAAAACGAATCGGGTAACGGGGACAAAAGAAGAACACCCGCCGAAACCCCTGGTTTCTATAGTCATTCCAACGTTTGAAAGGGTCGACTGTCTCATCCGTCTTCTGGAAGGGTTGAAACGGCAATCCTATAAGAATTTTGAAGTCATTGTCGTGGATCAGAGCAGAACTACAAATGCGAGGAAGGAACGTTCGTATCGTGCATTCGGACGCAAATTAAAGGTAATAAGACCGACGAGGGCGAACCGTTCGTATGCAAAGAATCTGGGGGCTCGCGAGACACAGGGAGACATTCTGCTTTTCTGTGATGACGACGTCGAGGTGCCT
>CAZOIM010000195.1:1198-7392 GCA_964579855.1 uncultured Ignavibacteriaceae bacterium
CGACGCATCTTGAAACGGCGGGACAAATCGGCAATGTGGTGACAGTCCGAAAGGTTGATTTCTTTGGTATCCCCGTGGTCGACCTCCCCATGGATGAGCTCGTCAAACAGGTTGAACAACGCCTCATTCGCCGGGAATCGACACACATAGTCAATCTGAACCCTCATCATTTTCTTATTGCCAAGAACGACAGCGAATTTGATCAGATTTGCGCGACGGGAGACATCGTATTCGCCGATGGGATCGGCATCGTACTCGCGAGCATTGTGCTGAAGAAACACATCCTTCATCGGTACACAGGGTTGGACGTTATGGTGAAGCTCTGCACACTGTCGGCAGAAAAGCACCATTCCATTTTCCTCTTGGGTGGGCAGGACGGCATCGTCGACCAGTGTGCCAACTACCTTCGTGAGAGATTTCCTTCGCTTACTATTGCCGGCGTTTACGAGCCTCCACACGTCGGCACCATAGAGGAATTTGACAACAATGAAATCGTCCGGCGCATTAACAATGCCCGGCCGGATATGGTGTTCGTTGCTTTGGGGGCACCCAAGCAGGAAAAATGGATCGAGCGTTATCGCTCTCAACTTGACGTGCCGATCTTGATGGGTGTTGGCGGTTCTTTTGATATCCTGGGGGGCCGGTTCTCGCGGGCACCGCACCTGATGCGGACATTCGGTTTTGAATGGCTCCACAGATTGAGAGTGGAACCTCGCCGATTGGCCGGTCGCTATCTTCTTGGGATCCCACGGTTCATACTTCTCATTCTCCGACTGAAGGCCCGTTCGGAATGAGAACCCCCGCAGAATGAGGACATCTCTTCGCACATCGTTCATGGTACTCGCTGCTTGCGTCATCGCAACGGGAATCGTGCAGGCACAGGGAAAAGCGTTGATTGTCGATTCGCGTGCTGACCGGCTTACTATTGACTATTTCCCCGTTCCACACCGTACAACATCTGTTCAAATCGGCCCGTCCACCTACAGTGTCTTTCAGGATGCTGAAGTATCATCGGATGTAAACGATGCCGGATCGGGCCTCCCTGTGGAGACGTTCATCATTGGAATCCCACCCGAAGGCAACCCTCGGATCGAACTTCTGAATTCCACGTCGGACGTACAGCCTCAGGTCGTATTGGCACGAACGGCTTCCCTGAGTGTCACCGGAGAGAAAATACAAACCGTTGAACGAAGTTATGTCCCGATGGCGGGTTCTCCGATGGGCGCATCGCTGCAGTCTGGTGTGAAGATCTCGCACGTCGCTCAGTTTCGGTATCAGCGCATTGCTGTCATCGAAGTACATCCGTATTCGTACAGTGCAACCACAAATGTTCTTTCACGGTATGCGAGTATGCGACTGCGCGTTACGTTTCCAGTCACTTCGCCTGGAAGCATCGTGGCAGACCCTCACTTCGAATCCACCTACAAGTCACTTCTGCTCAACTACGATCAGGCAAAGTCGTGGCGCAGAGCCCGTACAGCGGCATCTTCCCCTTCCGCCGCCAAGACACAGTCTGCCCAGTCTGGACCGAATTATAACTGGTTCAATCCCGGCCGGCAATATTACAAGGCCAACATAGCTTCTGATGGTATTTATACTATCACGTACGGCGATATTCAAAAGCTTGGGCTTGTGCCGGAAATCATCGATCCGCGCAATATCGAAATATTCTACAAGGGTGTTTCCCTGCCTCTCCATGTGGTCGGACCATTGACCGGACAGTTCATCCAGGGTGACACCGTGGAATTCTTCGGGAAGAAACTCTACGACGCACCTGGTGTGACCAATGAATTCAGCGACACCAGTGTTTACTGGCTTGCGTTCGACGGGTTCAACGGTCCCCGGGCCGAAATCGATTCCGTGCCCGCAGCGAAACCGACGGTTACGGCAGATTATTTCAATGCGACGTACCGCCTCGAACAGAATCTTTTCTATTACTACGGCGACCAGGGGTTGCCAAACAATAACCAGACCCAGAAATTGCCGGGAGAAGGATGGTACTGGAGCACCATCTTTGCCGGAAACTCGAAGTCCTACGGCATATCCTTGAATAACATCTTCACGACGGGGAATCCAAGCTTTCAGCTTACGTTTAAAGTCCATAGCTCCGTCTACAACCAGTCAACGCCAAACCACATCCTGACCATGCTTGCCAACGATACCACCGTTGCAACCGATTCTCTGGCCGGCTATCAGGATCGTGCTCTTGCGGCAACTCAACCGATAAGCAGGCTCAAGCAGAATGCTTTCAATGTCATGAAGCTCACATCAGTAAAGACTGCCGCTTCATTAAGCGACGTGCTTGTCGACTGGCTTGAGCTGCGGATTCCCCATCAGTTTCGCGCCACCAAAGATTCGCTCTTGTTTCTGCCCGACCGCGTTACTGTCGGTCAAATTGCAAAATTCACGATCACCGGATTTATATCGGACACGCTCTCGGTCTATCGGCTTGACACGCTCGGTGGCATTGAGAAATACTTCCCTGTCAAACCTGTACGCAGCGGTTCAACGTACACCATAACATTTACCGACACCATTGCTCCACAACGACAGTACTTCGCTGTAAGTGCGTTGAAAAGATTCCCCTCGCCATCGTTTGTTCCTGCCCCGCTCAAGGTTTTTCGTGACCAAGGCCTGGGAGCTGATTATCTCATCATCACGGCTCCGGATTTCCTCGCCGAGGCTAACAGGCTCGCGGCATACCGAAGCCAGGCCGGAGTCGGCAGGACGAAGGTTGTCCTTGTCGGCGATATCCAGGACGAGTTTGGGTTCGGGTTCTTTGATCCAGACGCGATCCGGAGGTTCCTCCTCGCTGCAGATTCCTTGTGGGTGCCCCCCAAACCTTCGTATGTTCTTCTGTTCGGCGATGCCTCGTGGGATTACAAGAACTTCCTCGGGACAAACCGCACGAACTTTGTCCCGTCGTACGGTAATCCGGTGTCCGATGAGTACTACGGGTCTTCCCCGAACGACCAGTTTCTGCAGACAACATTCATCGGGAGAATACCGTGCAGCACCCAGCCGGAAGCTTCCGCCGCCGTTGACCGGATCATCAGCTATGAATCGACGCCCCCGAACCTTTGGAACAAACGCTATATGTTCGTTTCCGGCGGTTTCGATTCAGTAGAAACGTTACGGTTTGGCCAATTCTCCGACGGGCTTATAAGCCAATTCATTACCCCTTCACCGTTGGCAGGATTGCCCAGCCGCCTCTATCGGACCATTACCCAGATCACCACTTCCCAGGAGACGAATGCTCAAAACGACATTATCAATAAAGGTGCAGTTTGGATAAACTACTACGGTCACGGAGGGACGGACACGTGGGGGAACGGGATCAACAGTCCGGACCAACTTCAGAACGCTGATGGCAAGCGGCATATCATATCTGATATTTCGTGCAGTACTGCGCGATTTGCGGAACCCACGGTCGACTCGTTTGGCGAGGAAATGTTTTTCGGTGATGCCGGAGGGGCCATTGCGTACTTCGGGAGCGCGGGATTTGGCTTTGAATCTCCTTTGCAAGTCATATCCCGGTCGCTTTATCAACAAGTGTCGCACGACTCCGTGCGTGAAATGGGGCGATTGATGTTGGGTGCCAAGGTAAGCCTCTGGGCCACGGGGACAGGTTCTGTAATCACGCAGGAAGCGTTGCAGCAATACACGCTGTTGGGAGATCCTGCCTTGAAGCTTGCCATTCCTGTGCTTCCCGACTATGCTGTCTCAGGCGACCAAATCAAGTCTCATCCATCGATCCCGGTCGAGACCGACACCGCGATTGTTGTCTCCGCGGTTATTTCGAATTACGGCATCCAGGGAAAGGATTCAGTGGAAATCAAAGTGTCGCATCAATTCCAGGCCGCGACTGAGACTGTTCTGGATCGCCGCATCGGTCCGATTGCTTCCCTCGACACGCTGTCATTTTCAAACCCTTCGTTCAGCAAGGGGGGCGTCCATAGGATCAAGGTTTCTGTCGATCCGGGAAATTCTATCCAGGAAGTCAGCAAAGCCAACAACACCGGTGATTTTTCGCTGTTCGTCAACTCTTCGAGCATTCTCCCCGTCCTTCCCCTGTCATCATCGACCGTCAATCCGGACAGTGTCATGATTGTCATCCAGAACCCCGGGATATCCACGATGCAATCGTGGAATCTCTCCGTAGAAATCGATACGTCGGCATCATTTCTCGGTCCGGGACGTGTGAGGATGTCTGGTATTCCTCCCGGCGTTTTGTCGACGAATGCCAGAATTGCAGCGGGGACGTTGAAGGATTCGACATTGTACTACTGGCGCGGAAGATTTGAGGGTTCGGGAGATTCGACAAACTGGGTTGGAGGATATTTTTTGACCAACCGGGCGCAGCGGTATGCTTGGATACAGGATCGTCGTTCGCTTTTCGCTGGGAACACCTTCGATGCCCTTTCCGTCGGTGACACCATCAGGCTTGACAATTTCAGATCCCCCGCACTTGCGTACTCGGCGGGATTCAGCGATGGAAACAGCGTATTAATATCGCTCGGGAATACCAGCCTGAGTCAGGGCGTTGCCAACCGCGGTTACAATGTAGCCGTCATCAATCAATACTCAGGCAAGCTCGAGTCCTTCGGAGCGTTCAGTATTTACAGCGATGCCGGAGATACAACTCTTTGTTTGCCGTTGATCAATTTCCTCAACGCAATCCCCTACGGACGAAAAGTAATCATGGGTGTGTGGGACGAAGGGGCCAAAGGCAAGTCGGAGGGCCTCAATGAAGCGATTGAAGCCTGCGGCAGTGGTTTGATTCGGACTCTGACGTTTCGCGGCTCGTGGGCGATGATCGGATGGAAAGGGGCTCCGATCGGAAGCGCGCCCGAGGCAATGACAACCTCAGGTCATGGACCTGTGAGTGTTCGTGACACCATTCTTTTTCAGGCGAACGCCGGTTCCATGATATCTTCTCCGATGGGGCCAGCAGTCCGGTGGAAGAGTTTCAGGATGTCCGCCGACACTTCCCTGCCCGGGACTCATATTTCAACGGCCCTTATTCGTTTGAGACAGGACGGCGGCAGCGACACACTCTGGAACGTTCAGCCAGGACAAAGCCTTCTTTCACTGCTCTCGCCGGCGTTGACTGCGTCGATCCAATTACGGGCGGATTTCCGTAGTGACTCGTTGGGCCTCTCCCCGCAAATCAGGAAATGGTGGATCGACTATGATGCCCCTCCAGAGTTGGCGATCAATTATCGATCGATCTCACTCTCGTCAGATTCCCTTCTCCAGGGGACTCCCGTCACGGCACACATCCAGGTATTCAACATAGGCGCAGGAGTGGCGGACAGCGTATTGCTTAGAACGTCATTCATTAACCTGTCCAGCGGGACGACAAACGTGGATTCGGTCGTTATCCCTTCCATCGCGCCAAACTCCGCCGTCACGATCGACCAGTCGTTTCAAACGCTTAATCACGTCGGACCGAACAGTATTCTCGTGCAGGTCAATCCTTCCCAGTCGATCCCGGAACTCTACCAGGCCAACGACGTCTTCGCCGTCTCTCTCGTCGTCCACTCGGACACGATTCGTCCAGCGTTCGCCGTAACGTTCGACGGTGTCCCGATCTACAACGAGGACTATGTTTCGAGCACACCGACAATCGTTGCCCAACTTTCAGACAAGAATGCTCTGCCGATTACAGACCCTGCAAGCGTGCTTCTCACTATCGATGACAGGCTGGTTTCTCTCGGCTCCAATGCGGACAGCCTCTTCGTACCCGCAATCGGGACTCAGAACGCGGTCGTAACGTTTCACCCCCGGCTGGAAACGGGTGAACACATACTGGCGCTCCAGGTCGGAAGCGTAGCCGGCAACGTTGCAGATACAACATCCTATCAGATAACTTTCAGAGTCGAGACCGAGCCCGGATTGAAGGATGTTTACAATTATCCGAATCCATTCCCCCGTCAGACGCAGTTTACGTTTAATCTTGTCGGATCGAAAGTACCCGATCAGCTCAGGATAAAAATCTATTCCCTGGCGGGAAGACTGATCGACGAGCTATCGGTGTCGAACGGTGATTTGCGCATGGGATTCAACCGGGTGCCGTGGGATGGGAGGGACCGGGAAGGGGCTGAAGTCGCGAACGGAGTCTACTTCTACAAAATCGTCATGAATATCAACGGCAAGACTGAAGAAGTGATTCAGAAGCTTGCCAAAGTGCG
>CAZOIM010000196.1:0-7296 GCA_964579855.1 uncultured Ignavibacteriaceae bacterium
TGGGTGATGGAGCGAACGCTTCCCTGCGGGAGACCGTCTTCGACCTTCCAGGAAGTGAGTGAGTAGCGGGAATCCTGGCTGAATGCCGGGAGAACAAAACAAAACAGGAGGATTAGAGAATACCGCATCCGAGGGGCTCTCAACCGCAAGGGGATGATGGGTAAAGGGGGTAATTCAATGGAATTTGAGAACGAGGTCCTCAAAGGAGAGACTTATGTTCAAGTGCGAATTTGAGGAGGCTGTAGCTCCCGTGCAGGTTTAGCTTTTCTGAAATCTTGAATCGATAATTATCGACTGTTTTCTGACTCAGAAACAAATCGTCCGCAATTTCCTTGCTGGTCTTCGATTCGGAAACGAGTTTGAGGACCGTTCGTTCGGTGGGACTCAGTGTTTCGATTCCAGGATGGCCGGCTGCGAACTCCGTTTGTTTCTTCGACCGTTGAAGCAGTTTGTCGGTGAGTGCCGGACTGATAAAGTGGTGTCCTTCGACCACAGCGTGGACGGCGTTGGAGACATCCACGGATGCACTCTCTTTCAGAAGGTAGGCCATTACGCCGAGATCCATTGCTTCGTTCAACATTTCCTCGTCATCGAACATGGTCAGAAGAACGATCGCCGGAGATTCTTTCTCCTTGCTCAGGGCCCGGGCAACTTCAAGGCCGGACATTTTGGGCATGTTGATATCGAGCACTGCCGCCAATGGGTGATGTTCCTGAATCAACCGTAGAGCTGTCGCTCCGTCCCCCGCTTCAGCGATGACCTTCAATTGTTCGTCGCGTTCCAGCGCCTGACGCACGCCACCTCGAAACATCGGATGATCATCGGCTATCACAATGGTGACTGGATTCTTCATGATCCCTTTACGTTCTCTTGACGGGGCATCGTGAGGCGAATGGTCGTTCCACGATGGGGATGGGACTCGATATGGAGATTCCACCCGAACGTTCGCGCGCGTTCCTGCATTCCGGAAAGCCCATAGCCCTTCCCGAAGATTTCCCGTCCTTGTTCCGACCTGACGTCCATCCCACGCCCGTTATCCCCGAGGACAAATTCAAGTCCGTTGGCTGTCTGCCGTACCGAAAGTCCGGCGCTCGTTGCTCCCGAGTGCTTCACCAAATTGTTGCAGGATTCCTGGACAATACGGAAGAGACTGATTTCCTCGTCGCCGTTTAAGAAGCCATCGATCTTATCCACGTCCGCGGTCAAAGCAATGCCGGAGGATTCCCCGACCTGTTTTGCCAGCGCTCGGATCGTTTTCGACAGACCCAGCTGATCGAGCTGATGGGGTCGCAAATTATGCGAAATGCTTCTGACTTCTTCAATGGTCTTGGAAACAAGATCAGACATTTCTCCGATCTCGTTCTTCTTTCCCCGATCCTGTTCCGCCATCAGCAATTTGTTCTTAATGACCAACAGATTTTGTCCGAGGCTGTCGTGGAGCTCATTGGCGATGCGCTGGCGTTCGGATTCCTGCGTCTGCATCAACCTTCGGGAAAACTGCGCCTGGCGCTCCCGCTCTTTTTTGAGCTGCCGAACCCGCATTGCATAGATGACCGGACCGACGGTGAGGAACAGCAAGACCGCAATCCCACGGAACCACCACGTTGCCCAAAAAGGGGGGAGGACGAGAACGGGCACGGAAATGCCGGTTTCATTCCAGATTCCGGCGTTGTTGGCGGCTCGAACACGAAACGTATATCTGCCGGGATCCAGGTTTGTGTATTGCGCATATCGCTCAGTGCCCACATTGCGCCAGGTCTTGTCGAACCCTTCAAGTTCGTATTCAAACCGGATTTGATCCGGAGCGGAAAAATTGATGCCCGTGTAGCGGAATTCAATCTTCGTTTCCCCGGGATGGAGGACAATTTCATTCGTCAATGCGACAGGATTGTGTTCAACCTGCACCTCTTCGATGTTGACATTCGGGGGAACCGGATTCAACGCCACTTTTTCCGGCTGGAGACGAACAACACCGTGTGTCGTGGAGAACCACAAGGCACCGTCGTGCGTCTTCCAGACGTGTTCATTGCTTCCTCCCGAACACTCTTCCACCGGCATGCCGTCTGCCTTCCCGATCGTCAGATAACTCAACGAAGGAAGCACACCATCGGCTGCGGCGTTGAGATCCTGTCTCAGTACTCTATGAATCCCGTGGGTTCCTCCTATCCAGTAGTTCCCGTCATCGTCCTGGATGAATTGGGCGGGATCATCGTCAAACCCTTGTTGCGCAGTCACACTGGCGAGAACCCCGTTCTTCCACCGTTGCAAACCATGCTTGGATGCCAGCCACACCGCCCCGTCGTTATCCTCAATAGTCACGTGACAAAAATCGTCAATCAATCCATTCGACGTGTTCAGAAATGAAATTTGTCCGCCAGACATTCGAGTGATTCCACCCCCATCGGTTCCCATCCAGACTTCACCGCGCCGGGTTACGAGAAGCGAGCTCGCCATCTTGCCCTTGAGTCCGTTCTTCGAATTCCAGATGGTGATCGTGCTATTATGCACATGCCAAAGGGCGCCGTAAACGCCCGCAATCCAAACGCCACCTTCCGTGTCGCGGGCGATCGCGCGGATTGAAGTGGTATTTTCCAGGCCGTTTCCGAGAATTCTCTTCACTTGTCCGTCGCGCGCTGAGTAGACGCCCTGCCCCCACGTCCCAACCCACATTGCACCGTCCGTGGATTGGCAAACAGCCATGATGGTCATGCCATTCGTGAATGGAGGGACAGGAGAGAATGGACCTCCTGCACCGGGCTTCTGTCTGGCGAGACCACCTGTCCAGGTTCCGATCCACACATTTCCGCTCCGGTCTTCCGTACCGCACATAACTTCGTTGCCTTGAAGACCATCCCTGGTGGTGATTGCTTCGACCTGTTTGGGGAGAAGCCGGATCAGACCGGCTCCTTCCACGGCAAGCCAGAGAATGTCCTCCCGGTCTTCAAAAACGTATCCTGTATTGGAGAGGTCGATGTCGTCGATCGATTGGAGGTGGTCGTAACCTTTTGAGTTCAGAACGTACGGACCGCGGGGAGTCAGAAGCCATTTTTCCTGATTCCGGGGGATGAAAACCTCTTCCGGAAAGGCCCGTGCAAAGCGCCCATCAATGCGTTCCGTCATGCCATTCCGGCGTGCCAATCCCTTGCCCTTTACGCTGTACCAGAACGTTCCTGAAGTGTCCTGATCGACGCGATATCCGCCGGTATGAAATGGCTTGTCGAGAAGAACAAGCGTACCGCCGGACAAGCGCACATGAAAGACAACATCGACGAGTTCCAGGTAGATCGAGCCGTCGGGGCAAGGGAGAATCCCGGTAACGGATTTTTCCGGGAACGTGTGTGCGTACGGAACATGGGTAAACCGGTCTCCGGCAAAAACAAAAATTCCCCCCTCCGTCGCGAACCACATGCGACCGGAGCTATCCTCGTTCATGGCGCTGATCATCGTCCCGGTAATGCCGGAGGCGCTGTCAAATCGAACCACATTCCCGTTTCTGTATTGGCATAGCCCGCCGCCGTCGGTCCCGATCCAAAGACGGTGAGCCCGATCTTCGTGGATGAACGTGATGGAAGGATGAAGGTCGGGAGTGTTCGCGGCATTGAAGACGGTCATGTGAACGCCGTCGAAGCGCGCAAGCCCGTTCCACGTCCCGATCCACAAATAGCCATCGTGCGTTTGGGTGATACAACGGACAGAGCTTTGCGGAAGACCGTCTTCGACGTTCCACTGCCTGATGCTGTATTGCGCATTCAGTGCTTGCACCAGGAGGAAGGCGAAGATGAGCGATGGTATGAGACTTCTCAATGTCATTTCAAGAATGCACGGTATTCATCCGCTTGGATTGCTACAAAATTTCCAAAGGCTCGAAAGTCGTGCGTCTTGAGACCGTACGAACCTGATAAAAGCATTGCCTTCGTTAGATTCTGCAAAGTAGTGTAAGGAGGAATCTCAGGGGATTAGGGCAAAAGATAACATACAACAAAGACTTTCGCAAATCTGAGAAACGCACACGAACCATCAAATCTTCGGATAACGTGTTCCCTCAACGGAGTTGCTTGAGCTTAAATCAATTCGTGGAGGTTCTGGTTGTTTTACGTTCAAGGTCGAAACTGAACCAGGTTTGCTCAATGTCTACAACCATCCAAACCCACATGCAGACCGTACACAGTTCGCGTCCAACCTTGTCGGTTCTCAAGTGTCAGATAATCTATAAGATCAAGATCTGCTCGATTGCAGGAAGGATCATTCGAGAGCTCAATAGTCGGATTCAAGGACACCAAGGCAATGTTCTTTCCACATATAAACATCCGTCTTATCAATAGATTATTATTTCCTTTGTATCGTACCGGGGCGTAATCACCTATCGCTGGGTTCGATTGCAGCTTCGACGAAAACGGAGCGTCTGTTCGAATACATCGAGTCTCCGATTGCCTACAGCTTTTGGAACGGTTCTTGGCGTTTATTGGTCAAAGTAAACACTTCCCCTTCCCCGCGAGGATAATGGATTTTGTCCCGGTTGGTAGGTCAACAACATCCGATCGACCTTATTTTCGTATATTGCAGCATAACCAATGCAATCTTTTAGAAAGCCGCAGGTTTGAATTGAGATACTCGGTCATAGTCCCAACATACAACGAGGAACAGTACGTAGCTCGTTGTCTTCAGTCCATCGCTGACCAACGATATGATCGCCGTCAATTTGAAATAATCCTCGCCGACGCCGATTCGACTGACAAGACACAAAGCGTGGCAAAGCCACTTTGCGACAAGATCGTGTCAACGAATAAACGAGGTATCGCAATCGGCAGAAATCTCGGCGCTGTCAATGCCGTTGGAGAATACCTCGTGTTCATCGATGCTGATGCAGTCCTGGATAAGGATTTTCTCGTTCAACTCGATCGTTCATTCCTCGACAAGTCGGTCGTGGCGGTCTCCGGGGTAGCCAACCCTTCCGATGGCGAGATTTTTCAGCGATTTGTGTACAGATCAACGTATGCTCTCACCCGTGTATTCAACACTTTCGGACTTTCGTTGTTCCCCGGAATATGCGCGGCCTATCGCAGAAAGGAATTTATTGAAGTCCGCGGTTTCCGAGAGGACTTTGGGATAGTCGAGGATCTGGACTTAAGCCGCAGGATTTCAAGTCTTGGCAAATGCGTCGTCAATCCGAGCGCGGTAGCACATGTCTCGACGCGGAGGTTGGAACGACACGCTGTTTCCACCGTACTGTTTCACATCTACAGCGACATCAAATATCTCATCACGGGAAAAGCCGCAAAAGAATATTTGAAGCACGAAGAACATCACTCGTGGCGAGATATTTGGAAACCCAGCTGAACCTACGGCATCGACATCAACCTGATTTCTTGATTCTCCTGTGATATTTTGCAATCTTGAAAACAAAGTCCCGGAGAATACATTCGAAATGTCCAGGCTTTCTTAATTTGAAGAACCAATGCGCACATATGTAATGATAGAGAAACTTCGATTCGTTGTGTTGTTGACCGTTGGATTCGCTTGTTCGGCACTTTCCCAGATGGTGAATGTGCCTGTGACGCACGAGGTCTATCCCTTCTTGAAGAAAATGCAGACAAAGCAACTGCTCTCGGACTATCGAGATGCGATGAAGCCGCTGTCCCGCCTCTACATTGCCCAACAACTGGAAAAACTGGACTCCGTTGCTGCGAAGATGAACCCCGTTGATCGGTCGGAATATGAATTCCTCAAGACCGAATTTCAATTCGAAACCGCAAAAATGAGCGGAGACTCAACGCCTTCCGAGACTCGATGGCATGTGTTCTCGACCGAATTGACTCAGGGTGTCTTCAATTTCGATCTTAACGCATTGTACGACTATTCAAAACTTGGCAGCGGGTCAGACAAGTATCTCCAAAAAGGTCTCAAGATGCAGGGATATGTTTTCGATGATGTCGGCTATTATTTCAATTGGGTTGACAAGACAGAATCCGGCACTGCTTTGAATCCCAAAAAACTTTACACCCCTGACCCGGGCATCGTCATCGAACAGCAAACTTCGACAAACCTTGCCTACAGCGATATGGATGCACAATTATCCTGGCATATCGGCAAGATAGAGTTTTCGCTTGAGAAGGTAAAAAACATCTGGGGATTCGGTGAACGTGGACAAGTCATTCTTTCCGACAAGGCGCCGGCCTATCCACAAATAAAACTGCGTGTTCCGCTGAACAAACATATCGATTTTGTCTATTTTCACGCCGAACTGAACTCGAATATCGTCGATTCTGCGCTCTCGTATTACACGTATTCTTCCAGGCTGGCAAGTTTCTACCGCCCGGTCAACCATTCGAAATTTATGGCAGCACATCAGCTCGAGTTCACTATAACAGACGGATTGAATCTTTCTCTTGGAGAATCCATTGTCTATAGCGACCGGGGTCCACTGCTTCTCTATTTGATTCCTGTAATGTTCTTTAAAGCGGGAGAACATTATAACACCGATGAAGACAACACACAGATCTTTGGCAGTGCCGACGTCACGGTGATGAGAGGACTCAACTTCTATTTGTCACTCTTCATCGATGAATTGAATACGGACAATTTCTTCGACCCCAATCGTTCACGAAAACAAGTCGCGTTCACATCGGGGATACACACATACGATCTTTTAATTGAAAACGCCGAGTTCATCGCAGAATACACACGTCTCAATCCCTGGGTCTATTCCCACAAATACACCGCGGCCAATTTTACGAACGACGGCTATGTGCTAGGCGACTGGATCGGCCAGAATGGAGACGATTTGTATTTTGATTTATCCTACAAGCCCGTGAGACAGCTCAAGGTGGGAGGTTTCACCGAAGCTTATAGGAAAGGCGGCTTGATGGATGTGAGTTTCCAATATTTCAGCGCCTATTCACCAAATTTCCTGTACGGACCTCTTCATGAGGAGCGGTCGATTGGCTTGTATGGGAAGTACGAACCTCTGAGAGACTTTTTTGTCAATTTTCGAGGACGCCGAGTGAAGATTGACGATGAGGCAAGCAATACTCATAAAACGCAGTTTGAATTTGTCCTGGGGGCACAGCTTGGTGTCTGGTGAGGCTTTGCGGTGCGCCAAGTCGGTGTCAATCCCGCGAATCGGGATCAACGGGCGGTTAAACTTCTGTCGCGGTTCCGTTGTCCAACGTTTAGACATTCGATTTGGATGAACGACAGCAGTGATGGGGAACTCGTAAGCAAGTTTCAAGACGGCAGTGAAAGCGCGTTCAACGAGTTGGTCCTTCGGTATCAGGAAAAAATCTACTGGGTGGCAAG
>CAZOIM010000197.1:0-7266 GCA_964579855.1 uncultured Ignavibacteriaceae bacterium
GCTTGAGACTGCAAAGTCGGGAGTTCCCATGAACAAGATCCGCATGGCGAATGGTCAATCCTCCTTTGCACTGACGACAGGATAATTTGTTTCGACATCACCCACTTTGATTCTCTTGAGGTCCGCTTTAACAGCCGCTTTTTCCTCAGGATTCAGCAGCTCCGTAAACAAGACTCCGTCCAAATGGTCTATTTCGTGCAACATCACCCGTGCAAGAAGACCATTTGCCACGAGTTCTTTCTCCACAAAATTCGGGTCGCGGTATTTGACACGAATCTTCTCCGCACGTTCCACCCCTCCGTGCACTTCAGGAATGCTCAGACAACCTTCCTCCATTCTCCACATTCCATCGCGTTCAAGAACTTCCGGATTAATCATGACAAGCTTTCGCGGAAGATCTGGCGAAGTTATCTTCATTTGTTCATTTGATTTCTTCCGTTCGTTTTCATCCACGTCGGTGATGTCGATGGTCACTACCCGGTGAAGGTTCCCCACTTGATTGGCGGCCAATCCCATACCATTTGCGGTATGCATTGTCTCGACCATGTCATAAATGAGCTTGATGATATTGTTGCTTAGCTCCTTGACAGGTTTTGCTTTCGATTTGAGGACTTTTGCCCCGTAGAGATATATTGGAAGGATTGCCATATCGTTTGCTACTCTAAGGCCTGTTCTTTAGTGAATGTAAAAAGTGAAAGGGTTGAATTCAATACAACTTCGAAATTCATAGGTAGCCATCATCAGGAATGCACCCTCTGTTATTCTATGATTCTTTTTGCACCGACATAGCGCGATTCATAATAACTGCTCTGGAGCGAAGAAATCGTGACTCCGAGAGTGACGCTTGCGTGTGCAAAAAGATCGTCGCCAAGATAGATCCCAACGTGAGAGTACTGCTCCCCCGTTGTATTGAAGAAAATCAGGTCGCCGAACTTCAAATCCTTGAAGTCAACGCTGCGGCCAATTTTTGCCTGTTCCGCCGCAGACCGTGGGAGCTGTTTTCCTACTGAACTTTTGTAGACGAGGGTTGTATAGCCGGAGCAATCAAGTCCTTGCGCGGTCATTCCGCCGTAGAGATACGGGACACCCATATATCTTGAAATTTCACGCATCATTTTGCTATGGTCGAGCGGCTTGATCGCCGGGTTTTTTTCTTTCTTGAAATCCCTTGTTCCGGATGTGATTTTTTCAATGTCCTTGGTATCGACTTTTTTGTCGTTCTCCTTCGTCTCTTCTTCCGCTTCCCTTGAGGCAAACCTCGGTCCCTTGCGCTCGACTTTCTTGTCTGTGGACTTCTTGCTGCCATCAGAGAAACGCGGAGATGACGAACTGCACCCTTCCAAAAGAACGAGCCCGAAGAACAAGCACATCACAGCCGAATTCAGATGGGTTCTCATGTGTGAATGACCGGGACTATGAAAAAGCCCCGAACAAAATCCGGGGCCTCCATTCTTCACCGCCACCACTGGCGTAACTGAACGTTTTGTCAGCCCAAGTACGCTCGCAACGCCTTGCTGCGCGAAGCGTGTCGAAGGCGACGGATGGCCTTTTCTTTGATCTGCCGGACACGCTCGCGGGTGAGATTGAATTTTTCTCCGATCTCTTCGAGCGTCAATGAATGTTCCTGGTCGAGACCGAAATAGAGTCGTATAACCTGCGCTTCACGCTCACTGAGTGTTGCAAGAGCACGGCGTACTTCGATCTTGAGCGATTCCTCCATCAAACCGACGTCCGGCGAAGGCTGTCGATGATCCTGGATAACGTCCAGAAGACGGTTGTCTTCCCCTTGTGCGAAGGGAGCATCCATCGAGAGATGGCGACCCGAAATTTTAAGCGTATCCGAGACTTCGAAGAGCGACATGTCCAGTTCTTCCGCAAGTTCACTGGCGCTTGGCTCACGTTCGAATTCCTGCTCCAGCGTGCTGAACGCTTTGCCGATTTTGTTCAGCGCTCCAACTCTGTTCAGCGGAAGTCGGACGATACGCGATTGTTCAGCGAGAGCCTGGAGAATCGATTGCCGGATCCACCAGACCGCGTACGAAATGAACTTGAACCCTCGGGTTTCGTCGAATCGTTTCGCCGCTTTGATCAGTCCGAGATTTCCTTCGTTGATCAAATCGCCGAGAGACAACCCCTGGTTCTGATACTGCTTCGCAACACTTACCACGAACCGAAGATTTGCCTTCGTTAGTTTCTCGAGAGCCTTCTGATCTCCCTTTTTGATCCGGCGAGCAAGTTCGATCTCTTCCTGCGGAACGAGCAGTTCCACCTTCCCGATTTCCTGAAGGTACTTGTCCAGCGACTGGCTTTCGCGGTTCGTATATTGTTTTGTGATTTTTACCATTTCATCTCTTCTTGTTAGACAAATTCGTGCACATCGATTCTGTGTATTGCGTTACTTTACCTTGGACGGTTCGAGATCGATCCTGTCCACAATCCCAACGATACTCGCATCAACAGGTGACGTTTCAACCGGAAGAGGGATGACAGCCTCCCGTGATGTGATGTAAAAAACCGTTTCTCCTTGTCCGGCCCCTACCGTATCGACCGCAATAATCGGCAAACCGAGGGATTCACGGTGCGCATTCAAAGGCTGAACGAGTTGAAGCTTGAAACTCTTCAGCGATTCGTCCTTCCGGGTTGCCCAGATGGTCCCGATGACTTTGCCAAAAAACATGGATTTCCTAGTCCGCTACGTCGAGTTTGTCCACCACGGCGATGATGACAGCATCCACCGGGCGGTTCTTCGTTACATTCGTTTGACGTGCAGAACTCCCGGATGTTACAAGAACGACATCACCAACGCCTGCTTGCACCGTATCAACGGCCACGACAAAACTGTCTTTCAGTTTATAATCCAGGTCAACGTGCTTCACGATTTGAAACTTCATCCCGACAAGTTCTTCATCCTTTCGTGTTGCCCAGACTGTTCCGACAACTTTTCCCAGGATCATAGGATTCCTTTCTTATGGGAAGCAACTATCTCAACGCTCGTGACCACGCGGAGCGACCGAATCGACCGATAGCGCTGTGGCCTGCCCGTCAATATCGGCAACCGACTCTCCAAACAAAGTCCCGCAATCAGAACTTCCATATCGCGCAGATGTCTTGACTGCGATTGACCGAGGTACCTTCCGACATTCTTTGCACTCTTGCCGTTCAATCCGAGTATCTTCACAGAATGCATCACGTCTTCCACAACTTGTCGTTCTTTCGTCGATTGGCACAACGAGAACAATTCGATGGCATTGAACACCGTCGTATAGCAGAACAGTTGCGACATCACTTGCCGCAGGACGGAACCTTTCGTCTTGCCTCTCACGACAGCGGGCCTGGTCAGGTGATCCAGGAATATGTCGGTGTCGAGGACAATTTTGTTCAGCGTTTGCTCCTCAAGTGTTGAGCCCGATTCTTGAAACGTGTGCTGCCTGAGAATTTTGACTCCGTCCTGAGAAATTTGATCACATTTTCCCTTGGCTCGAGCTGGACCGCAGCGATTCGTTCAATTTCCTCTTCTGTAACGTTTCGCCTTCTCAGCTCGCCCGAAAGAACCCTGGATGTCAGTCTGACGTGGACCTTGTCTCCCCATCCTAATCTTAGACGATTCAAAACCGCGGGTGGAATGTGCAAATCACCGCTTACGCCAACTTTGAGCTCAAATTCTGTACTTGCCTTTTTCACACACCACCTTCTGTTACAAGAAGTCCGAGGAAGCTCTCCCCGGCGAGTTGCGTTCGATCCGCCAATCCAAAAACGTCAGCCACCGTTTGACCGGCATCAGCGAATGTCGAGCGCGTCCCGAGATTCACATTTTTTCTTCCATTCCGACTCCAGCACATCAACGGAACGTATTCCCTCGAGTGATCTGTGCTTGTGTCTGTAGGATCGTTTCCATGATCTGCGCTTATCATGAGAAGGTCATCGTCCTGCATGCTCTCCTGTATGCGGGGAAGTTCCCTGTCAAATGATTCAAGCTCTCTGGCGAATCCTTTCGGATCCTGACGGTGCCCATACTGAACATCAAAATCGACAAGGTTCGCCATAATAAAACCATTCTTCAGGCGCTTGCTGGCTCGCACAATTTCGTCGATACCTTCCTTGTTCGATTTCGTGTGTAACTTTTCTGCAAGTCCCTGACCTGCAAAGAGGTCATCAATCTTCCCAATGCCCACAGTTTCTATCCCTGACTTCGTTAGCAAATCCAAAAGAGTCACGCTGGGGGGCACAAGGGAGAAATCCCTTCTGTTCGCCGTCCGTGAATAACTTCCGCTCGTACCAACGAACGGTCTGGCGATCACTCTTCCCACCGCATTCTCCGCAACCAGCACCCGGTCTCTTGCGAGTCGGCAAATATCATAGAGCTTCTGAAGAGGAATAACCTCCTCGTGCGCCGCGATCTGGAACACCGAATCGGCAGATGTATAGACAATGGGAAACCCGGTGCGAACGTGTTCGTCGCCAAGTTCCTTGATGATTTCAGTACCGGAAGCTGCCTTGTTGCCCAAATATCCGTTTAGTCCTGTTGCTTCCAGAAACGCCCGCAGAACCTCTTGAGGGAAGCCGTGTGGATAAACCGGAAATGGCCGATCTGTAATAATTCCAGCGATTTCCCAGTGTCCTGTCGTACTATCTTTGCCCTTGGAGCGCTCGGCCATTTTGCCAAAACAACCCTCCGCGACGTCAACCTTTAGAACACCCTGAATGCTCGCAATGTTTCCCAATCCCAATCTCTGAAGATTGGGCAAGGAAAGATTACCAACCGCCGTGGAAATATTTGCGAGTGTGTTCGTCCCGGTGTCCCCATAAGCGCCTGCGTCCGGCAATGCGCCAATGCCAACACCGTCGAGCACAACAAATATTACTTTCTTGTGCTTCAACAATCGTATGCTGAATGGAAATCAGACGGGGTGCTCAGCCCAGAATCTCTTTTTCGTTGCACTTGCAGATTTGCACACGCTGCTTGTTGAAACGATAGGATCCATGTGCCGAACGCATTGAATTGACGTAGAGGGTAGGAACTTTGACTGTTCCACACTTTGGGCACTTCATACCTTTTTCCTGGCCTGCTTTTCTCGCCTTCTCTGCAAAATCTGTTTGTTTTGCCATCGCACTCTCCTAAGTGAACTCTTGTGAACGATATCTGATATTAATAAACTCGAACTATGTTGCCGCCTGCTTCGACGGCTTTCTTCAAAACGCGATCCGCCTTCTCGAGAAGCTCAAGGTCGCTTGCCTCATTCACGGCGCCCGAAATTCCCATGCTGATCGTCACCGAAAAGCTTCTACTCTCCACATTGATGATGTTGCTGGCAACATTCTTCCGCAGTTTCTCTGCCCACAGGGAGGCTTCGTTCGGCGTGGTGTTGACCAGCAAAACTGCAAAACGGTTGAAATCGAACCTGCCGACGAGGTCATACGGCCGGATGGAATTCTTGATCATTCGACCGACATTCTGCAGCACAAAATCGCAGCCTTCTTTGCCAATCCGATTCATATGTTCCGAAATCGAATCGATCGAAATCATCACAATTGACAAGTCGCTGCCGAAGTCATTTGATCGCTGAACTTCTTCCTGGACCCTGCCCATGAAGTATTTGTGATTCGCGACTCCGGTCGTCTCGTCGAGCGTCACGTACGTGTTGGTCACTTCGGTGAGGCCGAGAATCTCAAAAGCCCACGACGCTGCGTCGACGATCTTCTGAAGAAGCTTGACCTCTGATTCCGAATACGATCGCGCGTCTTTGCTCTCCACAACCAGTGCGCCGTAGCAACGGCTGATCGAATTGAGCGGCAGAATCATCAGTGACCCCTTCGATTCACACCGTTCCGTTCGGTAGAAACGTGGGAGGCCCGACTCTTCAATATGATCAACGATCTTAAACGCGGCCGACTGTATAACGTCACCAACAAGGCTTCGCTGATGATCGACGATATTCGTCACACCAACATACGGGTCGTTCATTCTGTTCATCACCATCTGGACTACCCATGCTTTCCGGGATTCATCGAACAGCACGACCGTCAGGTAATCCCACCCCACCAGCCGGGAGGTCTCTTCGACGAGGCTCCGAGCCACAGTGTGGAGGGTGAAGTCCATTTTCAACTGATCACGCATGCGCGTGATCGACCGCAGGAGCTCTGAATCGAGCAACAAATCGTATTTGTCCGTATAACTTCGGATAAGCCCGGACACCAGCTTCGTCACGTGTCCCAGAGAGGTGAGGGTCTCATTCCCATATTCATCCTGTTCCAGACAGTCCATCGCGAGGACTGCGACCGGAATCTGCGGCTCAATCGCCAGTTGAGAGTAGAAAATGGGCACGCCCACAAATGCCTTCACCGGCTCGACACCTTCATAATATCCGAGCATTTCTGGCTGACTCAAAGCGTTTATCTCTGTGACCAGTTGTGGCTTTCCTGAATTTGCAATTTGACTGATGAGATCAAGTCCAATTTCTCTGCGTCGGTGCGAAGTGAAGCGTTTACTTTCGCTTACATAACTCTCCAGCACCAACTGTCTCTTTTCCTGATTGACCCAGAAAAAAGCCACCGTGTGTGCAAAATAGGTGTTCTGAACGAGCGTCAGAACCTTCTTGATGAGATTGGCGAATTCCGATTTTGGCCCCGAGTCTTGAGATCCAACTTCATCGTGCAAATCGAAGAAGTCGGACAAACGAAACTCATAGCTTCGAGGGTGATAATCAATTCCCAGGTTTGTCAAAGGCTCTCCTTCGCGCGATTCGGTCGTAACCTGCGAAGTCGCATCTCCACTCAATTCAGGCATTGATTCCACTTCCCTAACATGGGGAACAGTATCGTCCTCCTCCTCATCCCCTCTTTCAATTTCCGTAGTTCTTACATCTTCCGAATTATCGCCATTCCTGGCGCGAAATGTCACCACGACATAGGCAATGGCGGAGCTGGCTGCAATAAATGCTACAATCTTCAGGAGTATCGCGCCTATCGCCAAACCAACAAAAAACAGAATGACGCCCGACAACGCAGCTAATTCCTGTCTTAACGTCAGCGAGCTAATCCAAGAATTAATCGTGTTAAGCCTTCGGGCGTCAGTCATTGAGTTGCTTGAGAGCATGAGGAGGCTGAGATAGCCCCAAACATATGTAAATTTAGCCCATTTAGGCCCTAAAGTCAAGCAAACATGATTGAAAACGGGCAATTATCTCTTCAAAATATGATCGCTGACAGTTCAATTAGTTGTCTTTTGTCGCTTGCCCGGTTTTTATCTCTGCTATTTTTTGGATATTA
>CAZOIM010000198.1:0-4361 GCA_964579855.1 uncultured Ignavibacteriaceae bacterium
AAACCGGGGATCTCGGCGAATTTGACAAGGACGGATACTTGTATATCAGGGGCAGGCTCAAGAACATGATACTCGGACCGAGCGGGGAGAACATCTATCCAGAGGAGATTGAGTCGATTATCAACGAGTTCGATATTGTCTTTGAGTCGCTCGTCTTCCGCCAAGAAAATCATCTCGCGGCGCGCGTGTTTCTGAATTACGAGAACCTAGACCGGGAATTGGCGAGGGACGATAGTTCCGAGTCGAAGATCGGTGAACAAATTGCTGTACGACTTGAAGACCTTCGACGCCAAATCAACGCAAGACTTTCTTCCTTTTCCCGCATTCAAAAACTCATTGAACAGCGGGAACCCTTCGAAAAGACTCCGACACAAAAAATAAAACGTCATTTGTACGTTTAATCGTCGAGGGCTCTTACGGAATCTCTTCACGCAAGAGGGTTGGATCGTGTTATCGCCATAAAGATCGTTGAGGAACGAGAATAGGGATTTCGGTCCATTTGCGAGTCATCATCAAGCGAATTCACTTCAATTTCTGCTCGTTCTTATAGATTGTTCCCGCCTTCATGACAAAGTGCACATTCCGAACCGTCGTAATGTCCTGTGTCGGATCGCCTTCAACGCCTATGATGTCGGCGTCAAAGCCGGGTCGAATACTTCCAAGTTTATCCTGCAAACGAATGATTTTGGCATTGACGGCAGTGGCAGCCATAAGCGCCTGTATTGTGGTAATGCCGGCATTCACCATCCACTCCAACTCCCGATAATTCGTTCCGTGTGTAAACACACCTACGTCGCTCCCGAGCCCAATGACCACCCCTGCCTCCAAGGCAAATTTAAACGATTGAAGTGCCTTTTTCATTCCCGGCGACAACGGTCCCCCGCGTTTGAACCCGTCAAAGTATTCTCCATAGGCCTCTTCAGCAGTTAGTGTTGGCAAGTAAGCAACACCGCGCTTTGCCATGAGCTGAAAGACTTCCGGCGTTCCGCCATACCCGTGTTCGATGGAATCGACTCCAGCTTCAATCGCCCGACGCATTCCTTCAGGGGTCGTAGCGTGTGCTGAGACAGGTCTTTCGGCAGAATGTGCCTCCGCTACAAGGGTGCGCAATTCGTCTTGGCTGAATGTCGGCACCGTCCCGCTCACGCCATGTCTGTAATCCGCGTAGACTTTCACCCAATCGGCTCCTTGTCCAACCTGTTCACGAACTGCTTTGATGATCTCGGTCTGACCGCTTACCTCTTCGCCTCCTTTTGGCAAAACCAGGTCAGGTGCAAAACCTGACGGGCCTGGGCCGTAACAGCCAGTCGCTACAATTGCACGCGTGGCAACGAGAAGGCGAGGGCCTGGTATGAGGTCTTCATTGATGGCGCGTTGAACAGAGACATCTGCATATCCTGCGCCCTCTGTGCCAAGATCCCTCAGGAGGGTAAAGCCTGACATCAGTGTACGATTGCAATGGATCACAGCCTCGATTGTTCGATAGGCAAGAGGCTCTTTGAGAACCTGATCATTCCAAAGTGTTTCGTTGTAAGGGTGAAGGAAAATATGTGAATGCAAATCCATCAATCCCGGCAGTAGAGTCATTCCCGGAAATTCAATCATTGATGCTCCCTCAGGTGCGCGCACTTGTGCAGCCGGACCAACCGCCTCAATACGTTTGTCTCTTACTAGAACAACCCATCCCTCGTGTACTTTTTCATTGTAGCCATCAAAAACTCGGGACGGTTTCAATAGTATGCTCCCGGAATCTTGATCATTTTGACTTGTACTATTGCCTTGAGCCCTAAGCCGATGTGGAAACAACGAAGAAACGAGCAGGCCGAGACCTGACAACATCCCGGTTCTGAGAAATGTACGACGTTCAACGTATTTTGTCATCATCAGACTCCTATGCTAGTACTTCTAGACTTGCCGAGATCACTTATGGTTCGCTCTTGGTTGCTTTTTCAATGAGTACAATTCTCTCTGAAAAAATGGACCCAACCCCTGTTTGTTCGACGGAAGAAATCTACGTTACATGGTTTCAAAAGTCAATAAATCATCTACGCAATCGAAACAACTTGTGAAGTCGATTACCTGTGCCAATCCATGACGGATTGCATGAGTTCACGGAAGTCATTAATTTGACAACATTATGAAACATCACGTCCTAAACAGTTGTAGGAAACTCGCGAGCCAAATTATTCTATTTGGCATTGGATTTTCCATTTCATATGCACAGCCGACCCAACCATTCTTCTTTGTCCAGCTTGCCGACCCGCAATTTGGGATGTATCCTCTCCAGAAAGATTTTCATAAAGAACGTCGGAATCTCTCTCGAGCCGTCGAAGCTATCAACAGGTTGAGACCGGCGTTCGTTGTGGTTTGCGGAGATCTCGTCAATCGGGACGGTGACGAAAAGCAAATTGCTGCATTCAAGCAAACCATTTCCAAACTGGACCGATCTATCCCCATTTATCTTGTCGCAGGGAATCACGATGTCGGAAACACACCGACTCCAGCGACTCTCCAGGATTACAGAGAGGTCATCGGACAAGACTATTACTCCTTTAAGCAAGATGGCCAAAGGTTTGTCGTTCTCAATTCTTCGCTCATAAAAGATCCCTCACGGGCCCCAAAGGAAGCTGTCGCACAGATCAATTGGCTGCAAGCGGTTCTGGATACGGTACGGAATGAGCACTCAAGTATTATCGTGTTCCAGCATCATCCATGGTTTGTTAAGTATCCAAAAGAACCGAACGGGTATTTCAATATTCCCCGCAAAGTGCGAATGAAATATCTCAATCTTTTGGAAAGCTCAGGCGTGACGTTTGTGTTTGCGGGACACTTGCACGCCAACGCCTCCGGCTCGTATAAGTCTTTGAAGATGATAACAAGCGGGCCCGTGGGTATGCCGTTGGGAACGAGTCCATCCGGCATACGGATCGTAATTGTCCGTCCTACGAAGATCGAACACACATATTATCCGCTCAAGAATATTCCACGACGAATTGACCTATCAGCCGATGTTGGTTCAACGATGCATCGCTGAGGAAAACAACTCACTGGTGGAGTTCACCTCCTGGCCGATTTAATCAGTTGTATTCATGGTATGCCTTGCCTATCTTAATTCACTATGAAAACGAAATTCTGTGTGCTCGCTGCTCTGTCGCTCATATGTTCCTCAGGATTCTCTCAATTAGCTGGATACAAAGATTTTGAAGTAGTTGAGAGTATACCGATTGAAACCACACTCGACAATGCGGATATCCGCAATGCGCGCGAAGTCTGGATTGAGATGATCAATTCCGCACGGGTGTCGCTCGATTTCGAAGAATTCTACATTTCAAATCAACAGGGTGAAATTTTGGAAGATGTGCTGAAGGCACTCTTGCAGGCAGCGAACAGGGGAGTGAAAGTTCGATTCATTGTTGATGCGGGAATGTACAAGACATATCCCGAAACCGTTGATTCCCTTGGGAGAGAAAGAAATATTTCAATACGGATTGTGGATTATCGAAAGCTTGCAGGTGGCATACAGCACGCCAAATACTTCACCGTGGACGGAGTGCAAGTCTTTATGGGAAGCCAGAATTTCGACTGGCGGGCACTGAATCAAATCCACGAACTCGGAATTAAGATCCGGAACAAGGAGGCGGTGAAGGTATATCAGGACCTGTTTGATCTTGACTGGAGTCTCGCAGAAACGAACGATCCGGCTCGCATAACTGAGGTTTTGCATCACAAGAGGTATGCAACGCCAATATGGGTTGTTGAGAGTCCTGGAGACACTCTCGTCTACACGCCTACCTGTAGTCCTTTGGTATTGGATCCGGACACGACGCTTTGGGATGAGACCAACATCGTGAAGCTCATCGATGGAGCGAGGAGTGAAATCATGCTTCAATTTCTTACCTACTCGCCGCTAACGTACGGGAAGGGCATGTACACCATACTCAATGATGCGTTAATCCGTGCAGCTCGCCACGGGGTTCGAGTAAGACTCATTGTGTCCGACTGGGAAAAAAGTCCACGGCAAGTTGAGCAACTCAAACAACTTTCGATTGTACCAAATATCGAAGTAAAATTCAGTTCGATTCCTGAACTTCCCTCCAGGTATATCTCATTTGCCAGAGTTGAACACTGCAAGTACATCGTTGTAGATTCTTCGTCGTGCTGGGTTGGAACAAGCAACGCAGAAAGGAGTTACTTTTACAATACGCGCAATGTAGGAGTCGTCGTTTGGAATACTCGAATAACCGTAGTGCTCAGGCGCATCTTCGTCAAAGATTGGGACGGCCCTTATACCGAACTTGTCCGTCAAGAAGGGGAGTATAAACCCCGGGAACATGGCGAAAAGAAGTAGTCAAATTCTGCGC
>CAZOIM010000198.1:4461-7055 GCA_964579855.1 uncultured Ignavibacteriaceae bacterium
ATCATCATGAGGAGGAGGGATGAGCCCAAACAGAAGATACACCATTGCATTGGTGCTTTGTCTTACGAGTCTCGCCACGTTGCTATCCCAGCAAGTGTTCGAGGTCAATTTGAATGACCGGTCCGGCGATTCTTTCAAAGTAAGCCTCCTTCCTGAACCACTCTCAAATTCGAATAACATATTTCAGTTTGCTTCGACGGCACCCGGGACGTACCAGGTGATGGATATCGGACGATTCGTGAATGAATTCAAAGCATTTGATAAATCCGGCAACGTTATCCCGACTGAACATTCCTCAACGAACCAATGGACAATCTCCCGCCCGGCAGATGTCAAGAAGATTACCTACACCGTCGCGGATCTCTGGAATGCCAAGGTTGACAAGAACCGGATCTATCCCATGTGCAGTACAACCATCCAGGATGAGTTTGTCATGTTGAATGGTCAAGGAGTGTTTGGATATTTTAACGGGATGCAAACAGAACCGATAAAAATAAAGCTTGATTACCCGAAGGAGTGGCAGCTTGGAACTGCGCTTCAGTTGGATCGGGAGGGATACTATGAGGCAGAGGATTTCGACAAGGTCGTTGACTCTCCGTTCTATCTTGGCAAATTAACGACGGCGACGACAGAAGTCGGTGGAGCCAAGATTGATGTCTATACGTATTCCAAAAAAGGATTGATTACGTCTACCGCCATGCTCGCTTCACTTCAAAACATCCTGAAAGCGGAGTCCGACTTCACGAAAGGACTTCCGGTTGAACGATACACCTTCTTATTCTGGTTTGGGGAGTTCTCCGCAGGTGCCTGGGAGCATTCCTATAGCTCTGAATACGTAATGAAGGAGGACACCCTAGCAGCGGCATATGCCGCAAATGTTGTTTCGATAGTCGCCCATGAATTTTTCCACGTCAATACTCCTCTCAACATTCACAGCGAACTGGTTGAACATTTCAATTTTGTTAAGCCGGTGATGTCTCAACACCTCTGGCTTTACGAGGGAACCACGGAGTGGGCAGCACATATGCTGCAATTGCGCGATGGGTTGATAACCCTTCCTGAGTATTTGCAGACGCTGCGCGGTGAACTCAATGCCAACGATGGATATGATCAAAATCTCAGTCTTACGGAACTGGGAGTTCACTCGACAGAAATGGAGGATCAATACCCAAATATTTATCAAAAAGGCGCATTCGTCAGTGGATTGTTGGATATACGTCTGCTCGAATTGTCACACGGTGTATTTGGTTTGCGTGAACTTCTCATAAAATTGTCCAAAGAGTTTGGAAAGAAACGCGCATTCAACGAAGATAAATTCTTCGACCAACTGGTTGCCATGACCTATCCAGAGGTAGGGGATTTTATTGCCCGCTACATCAAGGGATCGGAACAATTGCCCGTGACGGAATACTTTAACTGGCTCGGCATCAACTATGCAGAAAGAGGAGACATCGATAGCAGCAAGAGCGGATTAGGAATCGGACTGGGAGTAGTGGACAATGTGATTGCTGTTACGATGGTGTACCCGGACTCGAAATCGGGATTGATGAAAGGGGATATTGTCGAGAAGATCGACAGCACGGATTTTACTTTTCAAAATGCGCAATCGACCTTAAGCAAGCTGACTGCAATGAAACCCGGAACGAAAGCTGCAATAAAGGTTAAGCGAGGCAATGAAGAAATGGAAGTTCTTGCGGAGTTGCAGGCGCGAGTCCAGCGGCATCAATTTTCGATTGATACCCATGCATCTCTCGAGCAAGTGAGGCTTAGGGAAGCCTGGATGAAAAATATGTAGTCTCTCTATATTTGACCTTTGTCACAAAAAAAGGCATCCCGGATCTGTTCGGGATGCCTTTGGTATTCTCAGGAGTGGCGCAATCAGCGCTTGGGTGCTGAAATTCCTGCTTTCTTCTTGATGCTGTTTGGAATTCTCTTATAGAAATTTGCCAGCGCAAGAGGAACCTTCCAATGCTGCTGCCTGGAAGAATATCCGGGAGCGGCGGTAGACGGTAACCCGCTTGAATTGAATGTAACCGGATCGCTGAAAAAGTACGAGTACATGTATCCTGTCACATTTTGTCCGTTGATGTTTGGCAGTTGATTCCCGACGGTCAAAAAGCCAGCAGGACCATTGAATGACCAAACATTCATACTGTACTGGCCACCAGGCAAAGGCGCGTTGGACAGGTAATAGCCATAGAACGATGAGTCGACAGAACCATCGCCGACCACCTTTGAAGGTGTCGTTGTCACAAAGAACCTTGAAGCACTGTCGCCCGAAATGGTGAGCCAGTAATTCGCACTGTACCCCGCGAATGCAGACCCATTATCATCCCAGGTTGCCGTAAAGTGATTTGGTACAGTTGTTCCATCGGCGGGATTTGTTATAGCACTCACGCCGACCATGCGCACGGTACCTGTCGCGTCGACGGTCCCATTCTTGTCAAAGTCTATTTTTATTTGGTATTGTTGACCCGGTGCCAAACTAAAGTTGGTCGCATTGAGCATGCCGGTGTACACCAAGTACGATCCGCCGCCGACAGAAGGAACATTCGTAAATTGGGTTCCGTATCCGATTTGAACGGATGCGCCAT
>CAZOIM010000199.1:0-6942 GCA_964579855.1 uncultured Ignavibacteriaceae bacterium
CACGGGGGCATCAAACAAAGCCGGATTTTCGAGCGCAGCGCTCATCAAATCACTCTCCTCGACACTACCGACTGATTGACCCTTGTCTATCACAGGGAGTTGGGACACATTGTTCTGATTGATCAGATCGAGGGCCCTGCGGACGGTCGCGGTCGGATCGATGGAAATCAGTCTCGGGAGTGTCTTCTTCCCTTCGTGGACAAATCTGACGGTGATGCGCTCGGGAATTAAGAATCGATTCTCCCGCATCCATTCGTCATCGTATATCTTGCTCAAATAGCGTTCGCCCGAATCTGCCAGGAGGACAACAAGGACATCTTTTTCGGAAAGTCGTTCGGCAACCTTCAAAGCGGCAGCGAGGGCGGTACCGGAAGATCCTCCAACAAAAATTCCTTCCTCTCGTGTCAGCCTTCGCGCAAGTATGAACGATTCCTTATCGGATACCTCAAGGACATCATCGACAAACTGGAAGTGGAGAACGCCTGGAATGAAATCCTGCCCGATTCCTTCAACCTTGTAGACTTTGAACGTGGGATTAATTTTCTTCGAGTAAAAATACTCCCTGAGGATGGAACCTTTTGGATCTCCTGCAATGATCTTGATGTTTGGGTTCTTCTCTTTCAAGTACCGTCCAACGCCGCTGATGGTGCCTCCCGTGCCTATTCCGGCGACAAAGTAATCGATTTGACCTCCCGTTTGCTCCCAGATTTCCGGACCCGTGGTTTTGTAGTGAGCTTCGGGATTCTTGGGATTGTAATACTGGTTGGCCAGAATGGAATTTGGCGTCTCACGGACAATGCGTTTGGCGACCTCCGTATAGCTCTCGGGAGATTCGTGAGGAACTGCAGTCGGAGTGACGATCACTTCTGCTCCATAAGCCCGAAGGATTCGGATTTTTTCAATACTCATTTTGTCAGGCATCGTGCAAATACACCTATACCCCTTGACCGCCGATGCGATGGCCAGGCCAAGTCCGGTATTTCCGGATGTTGCTTCAACGATTGTGCCCCCCGGCTTCAATCGACCTTCACGCTCCGCGTCTTCAATGATGTCGACACCTATACGGTCCTTGTTGGAGCCGCCCGGATTCAATGATTCAAGCTTCGCAAATATCTGGGGCTTCAGTCCGCTGGTGATTTTGTTCAACTTTATTAAAGGGGTGTTGCCCACCGTTGATAAGATGTTTTTGTGAAAACGGATCTTGTTGAGATCTTTCAGCATCCTTAAGACTCCCTTTTGTATTCAGATTGAAAATTTGACAAATATAGCTGTTATCACCGCAATTACAAAGACGAATTCTCTCAAATGAGCCAATGAGAACCGGTCTACCAACCTTTCCATTCGGGCTGATCCTGCAATTACACTGGTCTCTGTCGGCATTCCCTGTCCCTATTCAGAATCCTTTAGCACCTTAGATCATAGTAAGCCTTCCCCAGAAATGAGAGTCTCGGAACTGGACTCGGGGAGGTATTATGGTCTCTGGGGAGGGTCGATCTTCGATTGGGCATCAGATTGACTTTCAGACCAATTATGAGTATACTTTTGCACAAAAAATGGCAAAAACCATCAAGAATTTATCAAAAAGAGAGTGATTTTGGGTATTTTATGGCAACTACTTCAGATTTCAGAAATGGGATGGTCATTCGTTTCAACGGGGAACTTCACAGAATTGAAGAATACATTCATCGTACACCCGGCAATTTGAGAGCGTTTGTTCAGGCGAAGCTTCGCAATATGAGGAGTGGGCGGGTAACGGAGACAAGGTTTCGTTCGGGAGAAGAAGTTGAGGAAATCAGGGTTGAACAGAAGGAATTTCAATACCTTTTTCATGATGGAACAAGCCTACAATTCATGGACAAGAAAAGCTACGAACAAATGCCGGTAGATGCCAAGGCGTTGGGTATCGGAGCCGAGTTCTTGAAAGAAGGTGAAACCGTTCAGTTGTTGATGGTCGGAATGGACATCGTTGGTGCAGAACTCCCCAACAAGGTGGAATTGAAGGTAGTCGAGACCATCCCGGGCGTGAGGGGTGATACTGCAACAGGATCCACGAAACCTGCCAAGACCGAAACTGGTGCTGCCGTAAATGTCCCTCTCTTCATCAATGAAGGAGATATCATTCGAGTCGATACCAGGACCGGGCAGTACTTGGAGCGTGTCAACAGCTAAGAGTGTGATTTGAGGCGAAGGATACGTGTTGACTTCGCCTGTGCGAGGAGAAGGGTAGTTGCGAACGAGTGGCTGAAAGAGTATCCATGGAACTTAGTTACATAAAGAAGATTATCAAGCTCGTCGAGAATAGCGATGTCGACGAGGTCGAAATTGAAGAAGAAGGAAAGAAGATCCGGGTTGTCCGGCAACGTCCTAATTCTTTTCAATACCAAATTCCACCGGGTCAGTCATTTCCTCCGCAGTCGTTCAATCCATCAGCTCACCTTTCCACGGATTCACCGCACACAGTCGAAACCCCTGCTGCGCCCAAAGTGATCTATCACGAGGTGAAATCTCCCATCGTCGGTACGTTTTATCGGGCACCCGCACCTGACGCAGAATCTTATGTCGAAATAGGCCAGGAAGTCGGTGCTGGGACGGTGCTTTGTATCGTCGAAGCGATGAAACTGATGAATGAGATCGAATGCGACGTCAAAGGAAAGATCGCAAAAGTCATGGTCGAAAACGGCACCCCCGTCGAGTATAATCAGGTGTTGTTTCTAATTGAAACCTGATCGATTTTACCCTGAGTTGACCAAACTTACGCCGGTTCTTCCGGACCACTCAAACCAAACCTGAAATTCATTGTTCAAGAAAATCTTAATCGCGAATCGCGGTGAAATTGCATTGCGGATAATCCGCACGTGTAGGGAACTCGGCATCAAAACGGTCGCAGTGTTCTCAGAAGCGGATCGATTATCGCTGCACGTACGATTTGCGGATGAAGCTGTGTGCATTGGTCCGCCTCCGAGCAAGGAATCGTATCTTAACATACCGAGACTCGTGGCAGCTGCAGAAGTTACCAACGCAGATGCGATCCATCCTGGCTATGGATTTCTTGCCGAAAATGCAGGCTTCGCGGAAATATGTGCCTCATCCGGGGTTACCTTTATTGGTCCGGACCCCAATGCCATTACCAGGATGGGAGACAAATCCCTTGCGAAAGAAACAATGCGCAAGTCTGGAGTCCCCGTGATTCCCGGCAGCGATGGTGTGGTCGATAATTTGAAGGACGCAAAAGGAATAGCTGCAGAAATCGGGTATCCTGTCATTATCAAAGCAACGGCGGGTGGCGGTGGTCGGGGCATGAGGATTGTTCGGGAGGAATCGGAGCTCGAGAATTCGTTCAAGACCGCGAGTCACGAGGCGGAGACGGCATTTGGCAATCCTTCTCTGTATATCGAAAAATTCCTCGAGGAACCCCGCCATATTGAAATCCAGATCATGGGTGACAAGCACGGGAACGTTGTGCATTTTGGTGAGCGAGACTGTTCCATCCAGCGACGCCACCAGAAACTCGTCGAGGAATCCCCGTCACCTGCCCTCACAAATGAGATTCGTTTGGCGATGGGAGCAGCCGCAGTCAAGGGGGCAAAAAGTGTAAACTACCACAGTGCGGGGACTATCGAATTCCTTGTTGACAAGTACAAGAATTTCTACTTCATGGAGATGAACACCAGGATTCAGGTTGAGCATCCCGTCACCGAAGAAGTGTATGGTATCGACCTTGTCAGGATGCAGATTCAGATGGCGTTGGGAGAACGATTGAAAGCCAGGCAACCCAAGCCCCAATGGCATGCTTTGGAATGCCGAATCAACGCAGAAGATCCGGACCATGATTTCCGGCCTTCGCCGGGACGCATTACGGATCTCCATTTTCCCGGCGGTCTTGGTGTACGTGTTGACTCCCATATCTACACTGGATACGAGATCCCCCCGTATTACGATTCTCTTCTCGGCAAATTGATTGTAAAAGCCAAAACACGTGCCGAGGCTGTAAATCGGATGCGTCACACGCTGGACGAATTCATCATCGAGGGTGTCAAAACCACGATCCCGTTCCATAAGAAATTGATGTCGGATGAAAAATTCAAGAGCGGCGAGTTTGACACCGGATTTCTGGATACATTTCATTTCACAGACTGATCTCTACAACCTTTAGAACGAATAGCAGAGGACGCAATGAAAATTCCCGAGAACGTAAAATATACCAAAGACCACGAATGGATCCGGATGGAAGGTGATTTCGCATGGATAGGCATCACAGATTACGCCCAGGGAGAGCTCGGTGACGTCGTATTTGTCGAACTCCCCAAAGTCGGTACGAAATTGTTCAGGGGAAAATCGTTTGGAACCATCGAAGCCGTCAAAGCCGTTTCCGACCTCTACGCGCCTGCTGCCGGCGAAGTCGTTGAACTAAACAAAGTAGTTCAAGACAGCCCCGAGCTTGTCAATAAAGATCCATACGGTGAAGGTTGGATGGTGAAGATCAAGATTGAGGACAAGAAAGAACTCAGTTCATTGCTGGATGCCGAAGCATACAAGAAGTTGACCGGCAAATGATCGGGAAAGAACCAATATTCTGATGGCTGGCGTGCACTCGTGATCCCGGCTTCGCACGTGATCAGCGGGCACATGCAGGCTATTCCATCGACCACTTCTCCGGAAGAAGGAGCAGCGCGTTGGCAGGCACTTCAGCCAAGGACAAAAAGTTTTTCCAGCTTGCCGAATTTGGCGGTTCGAACCGATTCCTCCTTATCAGTCTCTCGCTTATTATCCTGCTGATTCTCCTTGGCCGGGCCTATTTATTCTTCCAGTACCGAGGCGAAGTTACAAATGCTGTTGCCGAACTCGTACAGTCGTCCTCGCGAAATTCTCTCATTGTTTCCACATACCAGCTTGCGCTAGATTCCTACAGTCTCGCCGAACAGGCTGTTGCGGACCCCACGCTGGCATTCGCCTCCAAGCGTTCCTACACACAAAAAAAAGATTCGTTGAAGGCAGCACGAGACCGGTATGTAACCCTCGTGCAACAAATCCAGGAGAAACCGGCCGAATTTATCCCAACAATAGACCATTTCTTCGCTTGCATCGACACATTGATCACCCAAATAGACAATGTGTTTAATGCCCAAACATCCCCATCAGGAAGATTAGCATTGTCCGGAGTGGCGACAGGCCTGTTCAAACCCACCATCAACGGGTATTTTCGCCGGCTTCGTTTGAATTGGCAAGCTGTCACGGCACTTGAGCACACGGTGAATATCAAAGAGGTTTTACGGGAAGAACGTCTCATCCAGGTGACTGCGTTGCGTTGGTTTGGCATGTCATCGGTGCTCATCATCTTCGCTCTTTCGCTAACGGCCGTCATCATCACGAACGCCTGGCGCGCAACTTCGCTTTTACGCCAGCTCAGCGCGGTGCTGGAACACAACGTTAATCCGATTCAAGTTGCGAATCCATCCGGAGAGATCCTCTATGTGAATTCAGAGTTTGAACGTTGGAGTGGATTAAGAAAGTCTGATCTTATTGGAACCAGATGGCTGAACGGACTGCAATTTGTTGATGGGCAGGGGCATGAACAATTGGCGTGGAACGCACTCCAGACATCGATGCAACGTGGGGAGACATGGACAGGCGAGGTGGTGGACAGACAGCACCACGGAGTTTCTTCTTCTCTGATAGTTTTGCCCGTGTTCGATCGGAAGGGCCGACTCCGGCAAGTAATCGGTTTGCATCACGATGCTTCTGAAAAAGAGAGATTGGCGCGTGCAGTTGATCAATCGCACAAGCAGTATCAGAGTCTCATCGAGAGTTCGCGAGACGGTATTATCGTTCTCCAGAACGACAAGCTTGTGTATGTCAATCCGGCAGCCGTGCGAATATTTCAATATGATTCGCAGGAGGACTTAAAATGCCACACATTTACCGACACGATTGCACCTTCAAGTCGTCCTCTCGTGAATATGGATTACCTTCACCAACTTGCGGAAGAGGATAGTGTCAAAAATTACGAAATAAGAGGATTGACAAAACAAGGAACACTGGTCGACCTGGAAATCGATGCTAGAATCATTGTATGGAATGATAGACCTGCGTTGCACGTTTCCTTGAGAGACATTTCCGAAAGAAAAACTCTGGAACGGCAACAGTCTGTCTGGCTTTGGGAACAAGAAATGCTGAGCAGCATTGACCGACAGCTGTTGGGAATTATTGATCTGCAAAAAGTCCTCGACATCATTCTTCAACGTGTCATGGTCTTGACAAAATCGCAATTTGTGGGGATTGCGCTTGTCGATATTCAAAGCAGGCAGGGACATTGGAGGAGTGCAAAAGGAAATCGCTCTGCGTTGGTAGGCAATTCAGTTGCGATGAGTACAGAGCTGTTTTCAGCCTTTCAACAGAAGGAACATGTTGTTCTTGAAGATTGGCATTCTGAGGGGCATTTTGGAGCCGCTGAATTGCCTGCCCTTGAAGAGGAGGGAATCGTCTCCGCCGGGTTCTTTCCGCTGGTGCTCAACGCGGATTTGCAGGGGAGGCTCGTGGTCGGGTATCGGCAGTCGCATAAATTTGCCGAACGAGACATCCGAATCCTGGATTCCATTGCGGAGAAAGTGTCCATCGCACTTTCCAGTGGTGAACTCTATGAAGATTTGTTGAAGAGAGAAAAGGAGCTGGAACTCCTGTCTGGAGCGCGTGTTCAGGCACAGGAAGAAGAGCGTCGGCGCATTTCTCGCGAAATTCACGACGGGCTCGGTCAACTCCTCACAGCCATAAAGCTCAATCTTGAGATCCTCGAAGACGGCTTGCCAGTTCATGAGGATGCCGCAAAAAGAATCAGGGAGGTGAAACAATTGCTGGACAGCGTCTTGAAAGAAGCGCGCGAGATTTCCTATAATCTTATGCCAAGCGTTCTCGATGACTTTGGTTTGGCTGCGGGTCTTCAATCGC
>CAZOIM010000200.1:0-4219 GCA_964579855.1 uncultured Ignavibacteriaceae bacterium
CGAAAACGAGTCCTTGGGCAAGGCCGGAGATCATGGATGCTATGAAGAAGTTGCACAAGAGCTTCACGTTCGTCGCTTGGTCAACCTGTTTGAATCTCCAAATCTTGCTCCCAAACAGCCTGAGGATAGATTGTGCTTTGATGTACGCGTCTTCTTCCCCTCCGACGAACAAAAGCAACGAACCGTCTGTTGCATTTGGAACGCTGCCCAAAACGGGTGAATGTAAGAAATGGCATAGTTTCGAATGATATTCTCTGTGTAACCGTTTTGTAAGAGCAGGCGAAACCGTGCTGCAATCGACGTGAATGAATCCGGGTTTGGCGCCTTTGAGGATTCCGTTCGAGCCAAGTGACATATTCTCAAGAACATCCGGAGTGGACAACATTGAGATCAGGATTTCAGATTTCTCTGCAACCTCCGCAGGAAAATCACACCATAGTGCACCTTTGGCCGTGAAGGCGGCAGACCTTTCCTTTGTTCTATTGTTGATGAAAAGCGTATGACCTGCACCGAGTATACGATTTGCCATCGGCCCTCCCATCAGCCCCAAACCAACAAAGCCTACATTCATGATGTCTCCTTTCACAAAGTCGTGCCTATAGGTTATTGAGTCAGCAGTTGTTATATCTCAGCCTGATAACAATATCATTCACACAGATTGAATTTAATCATTCATTTGCATAGTTTCTCTTCAGCACAGGGATTCGTTTGGCATGTCAGATTGCAGTTGTGTCGCACACGGACGCTAAAAGGTCAGAGTAACGAATTGAACTATTGGCACAGAAACACCGCCAATTTGAAAGACCACCTGTAATGAACCAAAATCCATTTTCTCAGTCCGATCTCGATCGCATTGCACAAGCTGTCCGTGCGGCGGAGAGCAAGACTTCGGGCGAGATCGTTCCATATTTCGTCAACCAGAGCGACGACTACAGTGTGGCCCGCTGGCGGGGTGGAGTTGCATGCTCAGCGTTGGCTATAATCGCCTCGCTTGCAGCTCAAATGATGTCCAAGACTTGGATTGCGTATGGAATACTGGAGTTGAGCGGAGCCGTCGTCGGTGCATTTCTCCTTGGAGTAATTTTTGTTAGAGTGGTTCCAGGGTTCAGACGATTGATGTTGGGCCATGCCATCATGGAGCGCCAGGTCTCGCATCGTGCATCAGTTGCATTTCTCTCAGAAGAAGTGTTCAAGACACGCGAGCGGACTGGCGTGTTGATTTTCATGAGTTTCTTTGAACGCAGAGTCATCGTTTTGGGTGATTCGGGTATCAACAGCAAGGTGGCACAATCCGATTGGGATGGGATTGTTCAAACAATCATCAAGGCTGTCAAACAGGGAAAACCTGCCGACGGTCTCGTCGAAGCGATCCGACAATGTGGAGAGTTGCTAGAACAGCACGGCGTCGAACGTCGCCGCGATGATACTGACGAATTGAGTGACTCCCTACGCGTTGGTTGATTTCCATGAATTCGCGGAAATATCGAATGAAGAGATATTCTGGCAATACGATGAGATGTGTTTTGTTCTTGTCTGTTGTTGTATTGGCATGTTCTCCGAGTGTTGGATATGCCGAGGATGTGCCATTCCTCGGTGGACGAGTGAACGACTACGCCGGAATTCTGTCATCAAGCACAATTTCCGAATTGAACGGAAAACTCAAGGCCTATGAAGACTCAACGTCGAATCAGGTTGTTGTTCTCACAATCAATACGCTGAATGGAGCAAGTCTTGAGGAGTATTCCATCAATGTTGCACAGACCTGGAAACTCGGTCATAAGGGAAAAGATAACGGAGTCCTTCTTCTCGTCGTGAAAGACGATCGAAAGCTCCGGATTGAAGTAGGCTATGGTCTCGAAGGGACGTTGACGGACGCTTTGTGCAGTGTGATCATCCAACGTGAAATACTGCCCAAGTTTAAGCGCGGTGATTACAACGGAGGTGTGAAGTCGGGTGTCGCTTCGATTCTCGGTGCGATTGATGGAACATTTACTGCCGACCGAGCAAGCAGTCAAAAAATGGCGTTTCCAGAAATTCTTATCGTTCTCGGAATTTTCACAGTCGTTGTCGGCATGTTTACGTTTGTCGCCTTGTTCAGCAAAGGATTCATGAGCTGGTTCCTCTACATATTCCTGATACCGTTCTGGTTGGCGTTCCCATACGCAGCGATAGGTGGCACCCTCGGGCTGTTGCCGTTCTTTATTTATTTCATCGGTTTCCCCATTGCGAAGACCTGGCTGGCGAAGAGTTCTCGAGGTATTAGCTGGCAGAAGATCATTGCTGCATCGATGATCATGTCCTCGGCGGGCAGAGGATGGAGTTCATCCGGTGGGGGATGGTCCTCAGGAGGAGGTGGAGGGTTTTCCGGCGGTGGCGGCAGTTTTGGAGGAGGGGGAAGTTCGGGTTCCTGGTAAATCGCGGTAGGATGCTCGTTAGAGCACACCGATGTCGACGAGCATCTTCTCAAGTTCTTCTGCGTTACTGAATTGATATCCCATCATCCCCGCTTGTTCTGCACGCCGTACATTTTCTTCAACGTCATCAATAAACAACATTTCGCCTGGAGATATCTTCTCGTTTCGAATGACGCGTTGGTAGAATTCAGGTAGTGGTTTGATGACGCCGAGTTGGTATGAAAGATATCGCCTCGGAAGATAGCCAAGCGCAGGAACCCTCGGCGATATCGTAGAGAAATGATACTCGTTGGTGTTGCTGACAAGTGCCGCTGGTAACTGGGCGGTCGCCTTACGTACCATTTCCTCCATCCCCGGAACCGGATCGGTGAGAACCGACAAAAAGGCAAGCTCCAATTGGTCGACATCAAATCGATTGCCAAAAAACGTGCGAAGCTGAGAGAAGTACTCCTGGGTGGAGAACTGACCTGATTCGAACTTGTTCGTGAGCTCCCTCATGCCACCCTCATAGAGAGTCTGGGCTTCGCGGGTGCCAAGACCCAGATTTTTGGGAAACCGATCCGGAAGGAACCGTACAAGTACATTGCCGAGGTCAAACAGAAGGAGGCGTGGCTTCTTCATCCGCAGGTCTCGATGGATATTTCCTCTCCGATCTCGACAATAGCATAATATCCTTTCCCTGCAGGACCGCAATTGACGATTCTGGTTTTACCAATCGTATCGAGGCCACGCGCTTCATGAATGTGTCCGCAGACGACAACGTCCGGTTGGCGTTGTTCAATGAAGGCACGTACCGCCGTACTCCCAACGTGTTTGCCAAGCGTCAACTTGTCCAGCGCTGTATCTCGTGGCGGGGCGTGCGGAACGAATATTTTCCACCGCGCCGCTGAAATATCAGCCCACCCAGTCTCGGCACGTCGGGCAATTTCTTCTTCTTCAATTTCATAAGGCGTGTGCAAGGGAGTGAACGGAGATCCGGAGACTCCAAAGAGCCCAATCGCGCCGAGCATTCTTCCTTGAGCATTGATGGAGACACCGGTCTCAGCCTGACTCCTGTCGAATTCCGGGGAATCCAAGTTCCCTGCTACAGCAAAAACGGGAACGCCGTTGTTTTGAAACGAGCGTATGGCTCGTTCACCTTCTTCAGGTAATCCGTAGGTCGTCAAATCTCCACCAATGATGATGCCATCGATGCCGCGGTGCAACTGAATAATCTGATCCACTCTTTCATAGGATCCGTGAATATCCGCAAAGGCTAGAAACTTCATAGTTCTTTTTGCGTTTGAGCGGTTCTCTGACTATTTTTTGATCAACCAGACCTGCTCAATGTAAAAAGATTTATCTGTGCAACAAAGCACATTGGTTTAGATTAAACTCGAAGGACAAATTGCCGTGCCAACCTTCATTGATGTGAGCCACACTATTGAACATGGGATGATCACGTATAAGGGTCTTCCCGCGCCAATCATTTCTGAGCATTTGTCTAGGGCAGAATCGAGGCCACGCTATGCATCGGGGACCGAGTTCCACATCGGGAAAATTGAAATGGTTGCCAACACCGGCACCTATATTGACTCGCCGTTCCATCGTTTTGCAAGGGGCGAAGATTTGTCGGAACTCCCGCTTGAGAGGATTGCCAATCTCGACGGTATCGTCGTCCGACAAACGAGGAGAACCGACAGAGCGATTGATGCGGATGAATTCCAGAATATGGATGTAAAGAACAAAGCGATCCTCGTCAACACTGGCTGGGACATACATTGGAGAACCGATCAGTATTCGGAAGAACATCCCTACTTGACTCG
>CAZOIM010000200.1:4319-6873 GCA_964579855.1 uncultured Ignavibacteriaceae bacterium
GGCGTCTCCACGACTTTGACACGATGAGTTTCTGAATCAAAGGTGGGAACGCCAACTGGAGTTCCCACCTTTTTTGTTATATGCAGTTCCAAAAAATCGTGGGTGTCTCCGCCCACGATTTTTTTTGTCCATGTTTTCAAAACAATAATTAAAGGAGGATGTACCATGAAACAACGCAGGATTTATCTCGAAAATAACGAAATGCCGACAGCGTACTACAATATCCAGGCAGACCTGCCGCGGCCACTCGATCCCCCGCTTCATCCCGGTACCTCAAAACCTATTGGACCCGATGACCTTTCCGCCATTTTTCCGATGGAGCTTATCAAGCAAGAGGTAAGCCGTGAACGATATATCGAAATCCCGGAAGAAGTCCAGGACGCTTATGCATCGTTCCGTTCGACTCCGCTCATCCGGGCGCTCAATCTCGAGCGTCATCTCGATACTCCTGCGGAAATCTATTACAAATACGAAGGCGTGAGTCCGGCCGGAAGTCACAAGCTCAATACGGCGTTGCCACAGGCTTTTTACAACAAACAGGCGGGTATCAAGCGGCTGGCAACAGAAACAGGTGCCGGCCAGTGGGGCAGCGCATTAAGCTTCGCGTGCAATGTGTTCGGTCTCGAATGCAAAGTGTACATGGTTAGGGTGAGTTACGAACAAAAACCATATCGTCGTTCGATGATTCAAACATGGGGCGGCACGGTTGTGGCCAGCCCAAGCAAAGAGACGAATGCCGGACGCTCGATCCTTGCGAAGGATCCAAACTCACCGGGAAGTCTTGGCATCGCCATTAGCGAGGCCGTTGAGGACGCCGCAACGCGAAAGGATACAAACTATTCGCTCGGGAGCGTTCTGAACCACGTCCTGCTTCATCAGACGATCATCGGCCAGGAAGCAATGAAACAACTCGAAAAGATTGATCGCTTCCCGGACCTCGTCATTGGTTGTGTTGGCGGAGGCTCGAATTTCGGTGGTATCGCGCTTCCGTTCGTAAGGGAAAAGATTAAGGGAAAGAAAGTTCGATGCATCGGTGTCGAACCGGCATCGTGCCCGACGATGACGAAAGGAGAATACCGGTACGATTTTGGCGACACGGCAATGATGACACCCTTGCTTCCGATGCACACCTTGGGACATACGTTTGTTCCGCCTTCGATCCACGCAGGCGGATTGAGGTATCACGGTGTCGCTCCAATCATCAGTCGATTGCTCCTCGACAAGCTGATCGAGGCTCAGGCATACAAACAACTCGAAGTGTTCGAAGCTGCCGTAACGTTTGCGAAGACAGAAGGAATTATACCCGCGCCAGAGACATCACACGCAATTAAGGCAACGATCGAAGAGGCATTAAAAGCCAAGAAAGAGGGAACGAAGAAGGTAATCCTCTTTAACTTGAGCGGACATGGGGATTTTGACATGGGAGCGTATGATGCCTACTTCTCCGGCAAACTTGAGAATGTCGATATGCCTCGTGATGAAGTGGTAAGAGCCCTTGCTGAACTCAAGACACTGCCTGTTCCGGCGTAGTCAGAGATTTGCATATCTATTGTAGGGAGCGGCGGATTCCCGCCGCTTCACGGTTTGCCAATCGATCTCGTGAACGGAAAAGCGTTGGTGTTGCACCTGTTATTTCAAAGCAGTAGTTTATTCTTTAGAGTTACCGGGAAATCTCTTTGGAACGATTCACGTTGCCTACGGTTGATGCCGGCACGAGCAGCACATTGCCGACCTTACTACGCAGGTCAGAGTAGCAATTCCATGAAAGCAGGCGCATTGAAGCAACCTCGTTCGACCTTAGATCATCCAATGAACAGATTACTCACGATATCATCAAAAGAAGACATACTTCCACCGTATCGGGGAACGCCCATTGGACTGCTGCTCGAATATCATAATCTTGAACGGCCACACCAGAACTACGCGAGTGCACAGTTGCTCATCGGTATGTGCATGGACAACCGAAAACATCTACACATTCCTGACAATTTTGCATTTATTATTCGTACTGGCGGCGCAAACTTAAGATACAGCGAATTCAAAGTTTCGTATGCCATTGCTGTCGGCAATGTTCACGCGATCGCACTGATCGGCCATAATCAGTGCGGCATGGTGAATCTCAACAGTCGCAAAGAACTGTTCATTCGAGGTCTCGTAGACAACGCCGGTTGGACTGCTAAAGCAGCGGAAGAGCATTTTCATCAATTCGCTCCGATGTTCGAAATCGGCAATGAAATCGATTTTATTCTTAGTGAAGTAAGGCGGTTGCGTGGTAGATACCCAAAGATCGTTGTTGCACCACTGCTGTATCGAGTGGAGGACAACCGCCTCTATTTGATCAATGAGGAATCCGAAAACACCTGATAGAACGATGGAAAGCTGTTTCAGCACAGATTACAGGACCTCATCATTGAATTCTCTTGAGGAATCACATCCGCTGTCTCGAAGAGGACAGATAAATATCATAATATTCATCGCAACGTTCCTGTTGGTTGGGCGGGCGCCTGCACAGACCCGCGAAGAGATACGAAGAGAACCTGGTGCGGAAGTTGTT
>CAZOIM010000201.1:0-6853 GCA_964579855.1 uncultured Ignavibacteriaceae bacterium
CAACAAAGGCCTCGTTTGAATGCTTCGAGCACTCTCCAGAGGCCTCCACTATCTGCATACTCTCGATCGTCTGCTCTGGCGAGCAAACTTGTGCAACAAACATACCTTACGGTTCGCAAAAAGACAAGTTGCATCAGAACGGCGATTCGCAATATTGCGAACGCTCAAAAGAAGGTAGAAAATGGAAGGGCACTTTGAAAGAAAAGTACCGAAGCAGAATACGTCGGAGGTGCCGGGAATTCTTCTGGCGAAATTGGGGTGTTCGAGATGATGAACACTTACTGAACAAGCAGTTCGAACTAAAGAACTACAATTGAGCTGTAATCATCAGTTTCGTTGTATCGTAGCCGTTCAACTTGATCCGTTCGAGGATTGCTGCAAAGACGACATCATCAAGTTTTTTGGTTCGGGAAAGTATCCAGAGATATTTCCGACCCGGGTCACCGATGACAGCATAACTGTAATCCGGAGCCAAATCGATAATCCAATAGTCTCCCCAGACGAATGGAAGAAAAGAGAGAAAGGCAGGTGCGAACCGAACTTTGAGCTTCGAATTTGGCCCGTTCTCAGAAGCCCGGCGTGCCCGCCCTTTTGCTTCCATCACTTCCCCGCTTTGTTTACGACAACGGTTCACAACTTCAATACCGTCTTCGTCGACCGTGTATGTTGCGGTAACATCGCCTGCGCAGTCATTCTGGAACTTGTTTGGATAACGAGCTATTTCATACCACGTCCCTGCATATTTCTGCAAATCGACCGAAGGGACGACTTTGAGTTCCTGAGTCTGCTCGGTCTGCGATAGCGCATTGTGGTGAATCATTGCAATCGAAACGAGGGCGAAAAGGGTTTTCATATTGGTCATTTCCTTTGAATAGAGATACCTCTCAAGATGTCAAACTGTATTCCGTTACCTTCGTGTGAATAATCTGGGTGGAACAGGCTGTCGTCTCAATCCGGGTCCCTCATATTCCAGTGTAACTCCGGCCCACTGATCCATTTCGAGATCAATGATCGCAATAGGATATTTGCCTGCAGGCAATTCGATCTTGCCATATCGCCACCAGCGGGCATCCGGCAATCCACCGTTGACGAGCACGACGTTGTTGACTGCAAGAACACTGCCGCTGTCGGCTCTCAGATAGAACGTGTAAAGACCTGCTCGTTCGATCGCCAGGAATCCGTCAAATCGGACCGTAAATGGCACCGGTGGAATTGAGTCATTGGGGAGTGAAGGTGCATACGTAACACCCGATTTTCCCGTCGTCCAACTATTTGACACAGTACTTCCGGTCGCCGCAGGTTTGCCATAAGCATACTTCAGTCCATTAGTCGTTGAATCCAGCTTGCTGAAGTTGATCGCGACCGTGTTGCTGGACATTCCATTCGACAGGAAGAGTTTCGCTTTGAGGGTCAGCGATCGGTTCAGTACTACCGGATTTTCGTACAGTCTTGAATCCTGAGTCGGTTCCGTACCGTCCAGGGTATAGTATGCACGTGAATGCTGCGGGAGTGTTGAGAATGCTATAGTTGTATCCGCAAAAGACATAATATTTCCACCGAGCGAGAACGGCGTCGGCACGCGGAAATTGACGCCCAGAAGAGCAAAGCGATCGTAGTGAGATTCCATACGCCTCGCGAAATCATCATAGTTCCGCAGATTCTTCTGTGTCCAGACCATTTCACTGAGAGCGCACATTCTGGGAAGAAGCATATATTCTGCCCTCTTAGTGTCGGGCACCCATTCCGTCCAGAGGTTAGCCTGAGAACCAAGGACATGCTTTGATTCATCGGCATTTAACTCACCGGGAACTGGTTCGTAATCATAGACGGAATCAATGGGAAGGAAAGCATCCGTCATATCCTCCTCACCCGTCAGTGATTGAGCATAGTCGAAGTAGCAATTTGATGTCGGACTCATGATGACGTCGTGTCCGGATTTCGCAGCATCTATGCCGCCTTGAGTTCCTCGCCAGGACATCACTGTTGCGTTGGGAGCCAGGCCTCCTTCGAGGATTTCATCCCAACCGATCATCCTCTTCCCCTTTGCGTTAACATACTGTTCGATCCTCCTGACGAAGTAGCTCTGCAATTCCTGTTCGTCCTTCAGTCCTTCGGCTTTCATTCTCGCCTGACATCGCGGGCATTCTTTCCATCGGTCTTTGGGGCACTCATCGCCGCCGATATGAATATATTTGCTGGGGAAAAGATCGAACACTTCGCTCAGAATATCTTGCACAAATCCAAAAGTACTGTCATTCCCCGGACAAAACACATCCCGAACTATCCCCCATTTCGTTGCAACGTCCAGCGGCACTTGTCGACAGGAAAACCGGGGATAGGCCGCGAGGGCGGCGTTGGCGTGTCCGGGCATTTCAATTTCCGGAACAACCTCGATATGTTTTCGAGCGGCATAGGAGACAACGTCCCGGATCTGATCCTGAGTGTAGAATCCCCCGTGGGGGACACCGTCTCCCATCGTTTCCTTTCGCCAGGCGCCAACTTGCGTGAGACGTGGATATTTTTTTATTTCGATACGCCAACCTTGATCCTCAGTCAAATGCCAGTGGAAGACGTTGAGTTTGTACATCGCCATCAGATCAAGATATTTCTTGATGAAGTCGACGGGGAAAAAGTGCCTCCCAACGTCCAAATGCATACCGCGCCAGCCAAAACGTGGAAAGTCTTCGATCTTCACGCACGGGACCTTCCAGGACATTCCGTGCACAGTCTGGACGGAAACGATTTCCGGCGGCATGAGCTGGAATAGAGTCTGAACCCCGTAGAACACTCCCGCCTCATCAAAACCTCTTATTTGTATTTCTTTTTGCGAGACTGTCAGCGAGTATCCTTCCTCTCGCAAGTTTCCCTTCGTGGGGTCGATGGAAAGGACAATTGACCCCGGGCCCTTCGCAACCGATGATGTTGGGAAGTCGTATCCGGTGACGATATGAAGTCGAGAAGATAGATGTCTGGCTATGGAATCCAGCCCACCAACAGACTTGTCATATACTATGACGGTGAGTTCTCCCAATTCGAATACTCCCTGTCCCACCACGAGACTGACAGGTTTCGGAACAAGAGAAATTGGATTTGTGATATCAGTTCGTTGTGCGTTTGCTGTCATGGTAATACCGAGTGAAAGGAGCAAGGCAAGCAATCGTGTCGATTGTTGAAGCATCGATAGTCTCCTGTGTTGAAATTATCTTCCAGTGTGGAAACGTAATTTCCGCCATCTTATGAGCGTTGTACTGCGGGCAATCCCCACTAGATACTCTTCCGTCTTATTTTGATGCGCATGGCCCGTTTGATTTCGTGTTCCGCGACCAGAATGAGGTAACCTCCTCCGCCGGCCCCCGAGAGTTTCCATCCCAGCGCTTGTTTCCTGTATTGGTCAACGATAGCTCCGATATCCCCATCGAGCATGTGCGGGAACATCGATGCTTGTGCCTCGAACGATTTTCGAAAGCTCTCCCCGAAGCATTTGAGATTTCTGGCTTTGATCGCCTCCCAACATTGCATTGAAGCTTCTGCAAGCGCCTTTGCCCTCTTCTTTGTTACGCTTGTATCGTCCAAAACACTGAACGCCGGTTCACGAGGACCGAGTGTAACCAGATACAAATGCTCTTCGATCCAATGAAGAATTGTTTCGTCTTGCACCGACGTGATCTTTTTCGGCCAGTACGACCCGTCATAATCAAGCTTGTTCAAACCGGGGAGAACAATACCCAGGGCATCCTGAGAGCCTGAAACTTCCTCCTTTCCAGGGGGATTTTCGAAGCTGAACAGGATTCTTGCAAGTTGTTCCTTGTTACCGGTCGGAATATCATTCTGCCAGAGTTCAATTGCTTTAAGTCGAGAACTCGAAGCCATTCCGCTTCGTTCATTAAACTCAATCGTAGGTTCAATGGAAACAGTCAATACCGGACCCGGATAGAATTTCGAAACAAAAGGCTGATCGAGCCAGCCGCCTGCCAGGTCAATCCTGTACGGAATAGTGCACTCTCTGCGAAGCGAAGTGGTCGAACGTGCCGGGAGGTGGGCATGCGGGATCCTCTTTAGTACGAGATATTTGATACCCAGCTGCTTGCTCAATGCCGCTTTGGCCGGAGTGTTGCCGTCTTCATTCACAATGAAGATGTTTGGGGAAGCTCTTTTGAGCTCTTCGACAAAGTCCATGATACCGGATCCGGTGTTGACGACACATTTCTTGACACAGCGCAATGCTTCAATCATGTATTTTCGTTCGTCCTGGTTATTGACCGGGTAGCGTCCTTTTAGATTGCGAACGGTATTGTCGGAGCCAATTCCTACGACGACTTCGCCGTACTGTGCTGCCTCTTCAAGAAATGCCACGTGTCCGCTGTGAAGCATGTCAAAACATCCGGTTACGAATACTGTTTTCTTCATATGGTTCTGCGATTTTGCTATCCTATGTTGTCAGGACTTCTGGCACTTACCGATGATGAAAAAGGAGAGTATCCGGAATAGCCTGTCGTTTGAATCCCGGTCCCTCCAAAAGGACATTCAGCGCTGTTCCTCCGGTCTTTTGAAAGAACTCCACCTTCAATGGTTGAAAGCCTTTGGCAAGCGCTATGACCCCTTTCTTCTGGATTGTCCCGTGAAGGCCGTCATTGTTCACTACCAGGGTCGATCCTATGAAGAGTCGGCTCCCGTCATCGGATTCCGTGTAGAAGGTATAGACGCCATCTCTTGGGATTTCAATCAACCCGTCAAATTGGAACCCGAAATACTGAGGTCTTTCGTGAGAAGATAGACTGAAATTCGATACAAGTCCTTTCTTTACTGGGTGGAGCGTTTTGAACGCTGGCAATTCATCCCAGTTGCCTTCAAAGTAGGAATAGGTGATACCGCTATCCGCTGTGAGAGATTTCTCGGAGGGGCGAGGCTTTACTTTCTTGAATGTTTTTGTCTCTATTGGGCTTACTGCTTTCGGACCGCGGAAACAGCGGGCAGATATTTCTGTCGTTTCAACCAGTCGCAGACGTCCCCGTGCCAGTGCAGATGTTTTCATCGGCGCGCTGCCGTCGAGAGTGTACCGGACTTCAACGTTCTCACGGTTCGAGGATATTGTCACTTCTAGAGGATCAACGAAGATGTCATTGTCGGCAACAATGACCGGTGGATTGCTAATATCGGCCTTTCCGACGACGTCGAGTACGACAACGGAATTCATCGAGTCTGGCGCCGTGGCTGGAACACGAATGACCAATGCATCTTCTTTTCGCGTCACCTTTAGTGGTGTTTTCGTCGTGTCCGCAAGAAGGAAAGCATACTTGGGAAGACTCAATATTCCCGGGACCACAAGCATTCCGTCGGCAGGCCAGTCAAAAACGTGTAAATAGAGTCTCGTTCCATCCTCTAGAGGTTTCTGCGTACAGCGCCCCCACGGTAATTTTTGGAATGGACTTGCCGTCGTCGCATATATCGAGGAGCCGTTGACCTTCATCCATCCCCCGAGTATCCGAAGGCGTTCCAAACTTTGTCCAGGGAAGACTCCGTCGGACGTTGGGCCAATATTCAGTAGAAGATTGCCTCCTTTTGAAGCAATGTCCGCAAGATCGCGGATCAGTTCCTTGCCGGACTTCCAGTTGTTATCGTGTTTGTTGTATCCCCAATGATCGTTCATCGTCATACACGTTTCCCAGTCAACTCCCGGGACACCTGTTGCGGGGATTTCCTGCTCCGGAGTCCCAAAGTCACCAGCGAATTCTCCCTCCACGTTCATCCCCTCCATGCCGGATCTTCCCGCTCCCACCCTGTTGTTAATGATGATATTCGGCTGAAGTTTTCGCACAAAGTCATAAAGATCCCTGCCTCGTTTGGGATTCCAGTTTTCCTCCCACTCGCCATCAAACCAGAGGACGCTAATCTCACCATAATTCGTCAACAACTCTTTGAGCTCGCTCTTCATGTACTCGACGTAACGATCGAAATTCGCTCCTTCGGTTGGACGATCTTTCTCCCAATCCCTCCTCGGCAGATAGTCCGGATGATGCCAATCCATGATCGAATAGTACCAGCAAATCTTCATTCCTTGTTTATGGCACGCATCAGCAAGTTCCTTCAAGACGTCGCGTTTGAAAGGCGTCGACAGAACGTCGAAGTTGGTATTCCTGGAGTCGAAGAGGCAGAATCCATCGTGATGTTTCGACGTGATGACGATGTATTTCATTCCTGCATCCTTTGCCATGCGGACCCAGCTGGCCGGATCAAATTTCACCGGATCAAACTCTTCTACAAATTTATCATATTCCTTCAACGGAATTTGCGCAGTGGTTCGAATCCACTCGGCATGATCGGTTGTTCCTTTCCATTCGCCTGCCGGGATTGAATAGAGTCCCCAGTGGAGGAACAACCCGAATCGAGCTTCCCGCCACCATTGCATCCTTGCATCCCGTTGTTGTTTGGATTCAAGAGCGAAGTCTTGGGCAGTTGCAGTGAACACGGACAGAATAGCCGCCATTACTGCAGCGATGATAACCGGAGACTTCTTCATCGTTGTTTCCTTTTCTTATTTGGTTCGAGGAGGAGTCGGAAGACCGATTGAGTTTTGTACACGTCATACCCTGATTTTCGGTAGAATTGATGCGCGTCGTGCCTTTTGACATTCGATCGCAAATAGACGAGCGGCGCATTCTTACGTTGCGCCCAGTCGCGCGCTGCACTCATGAGTGCGCTGCCAACGCCTCGACGGCGGCAACGACTATCTACAACAAGCGCTCCAATTTCAGCCTTTCCAGTATTGAGCACGGAGAGGGGAAGAAAGATCTCGATCCAACCTACGATCGCACCGTGCAGTTCGGCCGCAATCAATTTGTGATTCCTCCGATAC
>CAZOIM010000202.1:0-6804 GCA_964579855.1 uncultured Ignavibacteriaceae bacterium
GCTGAATTGATTCGCGAGTCCGGGGATCCCTCCCGTATGGGCGCACGATCCGTATGCTATTACGATCTTACTCTTCCGACGAAGGAGTTGCGCCATCTCTTCTTGTTCGGATGTCCGAATTGCTCCATTGATCAACGATACAAGGATTGACCCATCCTCCATTGCCGTCACATCACGTTTCTTGAAATCCATAGCTACAGGCCACATCACAATGTCCACTGCTGCAACAACATCGAGTATGTTCTCGGCGAGATCGACGACGGATTCCTCGCATCCACCGCACGAAGCACACCAATAGAAAGCGACTTTTGGTTTATCAGGCATAGATATCCGTTTCCTTTCCTTGTACCTGCCCTTCGAGGGATTCCATTTCCTTGTCCCACTCAACAAATCGATTAGGTATTCCCAATGGACCCAGCGCCCGAACCTTTTCCACCATGTCATTGATGACGGTGCGCACCCTCTCGCCTTCAGAAGCTGAAATCCACTCAAGGCGAAACCGATCTTTTTCGATTCCCATCGCGTCCATCATCCGTTCAAGGAGACGCATTCGCCGAAGCGCTTTGTAGTTGCCTTCCATGTAGTGGCAATCCCCCGGATGACACCCACCAATAAGAACTCCATCCGCCCCTTTTGCAAAAGCATCCAAAACGAATTGAGGGTCAATCCTTCCTGAGCACATAACTCGGATGATTCTTGCATTCGGCGCGTGTTTCAAACGCGACACGCCGGCAAGATCTGCTGCTGTGTACGTGCACCAATTGCAGAAGAATGCCACAATTTTCGGTTCCCACTTCGTGTTTGAATCTGCGTGATTTACGTTGGGCAACATACCATACCTCCATTTGGATCAGTCATCTCAGCGTTCAAGATCCCTTCGATTTCATTAAAGATCATTTCGTCCTCGAACAGATTTTGCTTGATCGCTCCCGATGGACAGCTCGCTACACACGTACCACAACCTTTGCAAAGTGCTTCATTGATATACGCTTTCTCTTTCGTCTCGTCGCGCGATATCGCACTGTAAGGACAAATGGTAAGACAACTTCGGCAGCCTGAGCATTCTTCTTGAACGACAAAAGCCGTGTTAGGTTCGAGCTCAATTTCTCCGCTGTCTATAAGGGCAAGCGCCTGAGCTGCAGCAGCACCTGCCTGAGCAACGCTGTCTGGAATGTCCTTTGGACCCTGGCACGCGCCAGCAATGAATACCCCATCGGTGAACGTGTCAACAGGAGCGAGTTTGGGATGACGTTCGAGGAAAAACCCCTCTGTTGAACAGGATATATTGAACAGCCTCCTTACTTCCTGTGCGTCTGCGCGAGGTTCCATTCCGACGGCGAGAACTACTGCATCCACCGGCACGCGTCGCACAATACCGATCATCGTGTCTTCGGCACGAATGATGAGTTTCCCCTTTTCTTCAGGACGAACTGCCCAGTCGGTCACCTCGGCAACGCGTCCGCGGATGAAGTGAACATTTTCCTCCAACAGTTTGTCGTAGAATTCCTCATAGGTTTTCCCTGCCGCCCGCATGTCTATGTAGAAATTGTATACTTCTGCGTCCGTATGCTCCTTGAGCAAATGGGCGAGTTTCAGAGAATACATGCAGCAGGTTCGAGAACACCAGCGATTGGTATTTTTGTCCCGCGACCCAACACAATGAATAATGCCAACCGTTTTCGGGTGTCTGCCATCACGGAGGATGAGTTCGCCTCCTGTTGGTCCGGAAGCATTTACGAGTCGTTCCACTTCCAGAGAGGTGTACACATTGGGATACTTGCCGTAGCCATAGAATGGAATCCGGTGGGCATCGAAGATCTGATAACCAGTGGAGAGTATTACCGTTCCCACTTCAATTTCTTTGATTTCTTCTTTTTGCTTCAGGTCCACTGCGAGACGGTCGCATGCCGTAACGCAGGTTTTCTTGCAGTGTCCGGATTTGAATTCGATGCACGTTTCGGGATCGATAACGACGTATTGCGGCGTTGCCTGCGGAAAAGGAATGTAAATTGGTTTCCTTTTGCTCAATCCGACGTTGAATTCATCCGGAGTCTTCCCTTCCTTGTAGACACATTTCTCTATGCATTCCAGGCAGCCGACACAAAGTTCCTCTTTGATATATCGGGGCTTTCTCCTCACCGAAACCCTGTAATTGCCAACATATCCATCCACCTTTGTTACTTCGGAGTAGGTCCACAGAGTAATATTGGGATGATTTTTTACCTGGGACATCTTCGGTGTAAGTATGCACGCCGCACAATCCAGCGTGGGGAACGTCTTGTCGAATTTCGCCATATGTCCGCCAATGGTCGGATCCTTTTCGACGAGATACACTTTCTTGCCGGCATTGGCGAGCGTCAATGCCGCATGGATACCGGCAATGCCGCCACCAACAACGAGTGTGTCGGGATGAATCCGGACATGTTTCTTTTCAAGAGCTTTATGGCGCCAGACTCTCATGACTGCTGCCCGAACGAGATCTTTCACTTTTTCCGTTGCGGCTTGATGGTCCGTGTGTACCCACGAAACATTCTCCCGGATATTTACCATCTGGAAGAAATACGGATTTAGTCCACCCTTTTCAGTTGCCGTTCGAAATGTATGCTCGTGAAGAAGAGGAGAACACGAAGCGACGACGATTCTATTGAGTTTGAGGTCGCGGATGTCATTCTGAATCATCTCCTGACCAGGATCCGAGCACATATATTTGTATTCGCGGGAAACAACGACACCGGGAAGAGTCTTTGCGTATTCGGCGACACCTTTTACGTCGACGACACTTCCGATGTTGTGGCCGCAATGACAAATGTAAAAACCGACCCGGACCGGCCCGTTTAAATCACTACCAGACATTTGCCATCGCTCCTTTCTCCCTGGCGGAATGATTCAATGGAATCTCTTTGAATAGTCGATGCATTCCCAGTTCCCGCTCTGCGAGGCCAAGTGATGCGCCCAGTAGTTGTGTGAAATAAGCAACGGGCATGTCGATTGTCTCATCATAGATTCGATTGATGCGGCCCTGATAACATTCGAGATTGTGTTGGCAGAGTGGGCAGCAGGTAGCCACGACATCCGCATCACGAGCGTGAGCTTCTTTTAGGAGCAGCCTGTTCAGCCGAAGGCCTGCTTCCTGGATTGTTCCTGTCAAGCTGCCTCCACAACAGCGAGTTTTCAACGGCCAATCCACCGGTTGAGCGCCAATTGCCGACATCAGCCTGTCCATCGACTCCGGATAGTGTGAATGATCGAACGTGTGGAACGGACGTACGACCTGGCATCCATAATAGCTCGCAATCTTCAAGCCTTTGAGGGGTCTCCGAACACGCTTCGCAATTTTATCCAATCCATAATCATTCACAAGCACGTCCAGCGGATGGCGCACTCTTGCCTTGCCCTGGTAATGTAGCCCTGCCTGCGACATCGCCGACTCCACCTTTTCATTGATGTCTGGATAATTGTTCAGATAATGTTGAGTCTTCGTCAGGACAAGAAAACATGCGCTGCATGGCGCAACGATGTCGACGGATCCATTGTCACTCTGGAGTTCGGCGAGTGCGAGATTTCGCGCAGCAAGGACGAACGCTTTCGTCTCATCAATGGACACGTAGGAAGTGGCGCCACAGCAATTCCAGTCTGTTAATTCTTCAAGAGGAATCTCCAACGCTCTGAACACCGCCAGCATGGACTCTTCGTACGCCCGTCCAGTGCTGCGGAGCGAACAACCGGGAAAGTAGATGTACTTCATGCTGCCTTTTCTCCTTTCGTCGCATCGACAGCTCTTAGAATTGTGTGGAGCTCTTCTCGACGCTGAACACGTTCCTTCCCAATGGTCATACGGCCGGCGATCCAAAGTTTCATTCCAAGGATTGATTCTTTGATCATGTTGAAGGGATTCGTACGAAGGTACAGGCTGACAAGCAACCAGCTTTCTGTGTTGCGGCCATCCTTGAGTACCCTCTTGTAGAACTCGTGTGCTAATACAGGAATCGGCAAACGACGGGGATAGAACCCCATGGATATTGCCTCGCGTTTCAGCGCATACATGATGTCCGTTATATGAATTTGCCTCGGACACTGAACATAGCAAGAGTAGCATGACGCACAAAGCCATATCGTGAGGCTATTGAGGACTTCTTCTTTGAATCCCTCGCGCGTCATGGCGATGATCTTACGAGGGGTGTAATCCATGTAATGCGCCAACGGACAGGTTGCACTACAAGTCCCGCACTGGATACAACTCAGCAGTTTCTGTCCGTATGCCTTGGCTGCCACTCTTTCACCGAAACCAAGATCGAGCTCCGATTCGAACTTAATCCGGCGGACGACAGACTTCATTTTTTCAATTTTGTGCATTCCGTTCTTATGGTGAAACAATCTCGGCATTTTCATACTGGTAATTCTCCTGATGGCAATTGCCTTGTCATCGCACTACTTGCAGCCTGGATTGCGGGGTCAATATTGAACATTAGACCGATTTCGGAGATTATTATATCAGCTACTCTTTCTGCTGCCCTTTGAACCGCAGGGGTTATCGTTCTCCCCCAACCAAAATCATTTCCCTCTATTCCGAACAAATAACATTGATCCGGCAACGTGCCCATCACTTTAGCTAATTCGACACATTCAGCGACGCTGAAGGCGTGTGTGGAACGATTAAAGATTCCAACCGACAGAGGTTCCCTTTGTGGATCAATGCGATGGATCGTCCCGGCATTGCATTCCGAACACACCGCATCAATAAGATAGAGAGTCCTGAATTCTGACCACAACTGCATTTGCCCCAGGGCTTCTCCGGATCCCTCAACGCATTTTACTCCAGGGATTTTCTTTTCCGCTATCATGTTCGCGGCGAGGAGTCCGATGCGATCGTCGTTTCGGAATTCATTGCCGAACCCAATGACGAGAATTTCTTTCTCTCGAACTCGATCAATCATGATTCATGTAAACTATTTTCATTTCGCTTTGAATCTAGCGTCCTCATTCCCAGAATACGGTCGCTACAAAACTAAGAAATACTTTTCTCGGTCGAAGGAACCCGCTCAGCAATTTCGGCGGTAATTGGCCTTACCAGCCGTTGGTAGTCAACAAATTTCATTTTTACGGATTGAGAATGCGTGCAGGCATTGAAGACAATCTCCTCGTCTTCGGCGAGCGCCTTATCAATGACGACAGGCAATGCGTATAATTTCCCGAACGGAGGCATTGCGCCCACTTCACAGTCCGGAAAGAACACGGCAAGTTCTTCTTCTGTGGCCAGGCTAACTTGCTTGGCTTCAAGCGCGTGTTTTAGCAACTTTTGATTGAGGTGACAGTCCGCGCGAAGAACCGACATCCAATATTGTTCGTCAGCCCGCACCAGAAGAGTCTTGGCCAGCTCCCGATCAGGAACATGAGCAGCAAGTGCCACAGAATGTGCCGAGTATGCAGGAACATGACTTAGGACCTGATACTTGACCCCGGTAAGATTCAGGTACTTGAGAAGATCCGACATTTTGGCCATGGGAAGCTTCCTCCGATTAAGTTTCTATGATTAGTCTACGGTCGATCCGTTGGTCGAGAAGGACCGAAACGGTATGAAAAAATGAGTATCGTCAATAATCGTCATCCTTGACGTCCAGCCTGAGAAAATGCGTTGCGCAGGATATACATGGATCATAATTCCGAATAGCCTGTTCGCACTGCCACGTCAATTGTTCCTGCGTGAGTTTCAAACGCGGTGGCACAAATTGGCGCAAGTCCTGTTCAATAGTTTTTTGGTTTTGAGAAGTAGGGGGAATGATTTTGGCATCCAGGATTATTCCCTTTTCATCGATCCGGTAACGATGGTAGAGGATCCCGCGAGGCGCCTCCGTGCAACCGTAACCTGTTCCCGCATGTGGTTGAATTGTAACTGCGGCAGCGTCAGGCTCTCGATATTCTGCAATGACTCGAAGAGCTTCCTCGCATGCATATAACGTCTCCACACTTCGGACAATGATGCTCTTGAAAGGATTCTTGCACGCGTTTTCGAGATTGGCACTTTTCGCACACTCCCGTGCAGTCTTGGTCAATCTGTCAAAATTCAAATTGAAGCGAGCCAAAGGGCCGACAAAATATGCACCGCTGTCTTTGCAGACAGATTGCAGCGCATTCGAATGTTCTACGTGCTCTTCCGCAAAATGAGACTCGTATTCCGCTATGGGGATATTCAAACCTTTGTTTGAAACTAGGCGGCCTTCGTTGAACGGATACTCCTCCGCATGACGCAACGCGACATATTCGTAATCTCGTTCGAAATCAGGGAAATGGAGTGTGCCGGTAAACTTTATCATCTTCATCGAAAACTCCATCGCCCATTTTAGTTTTTCAGCAAGTTTGTGCAATTCCTGTTTCGTGGGAAGCTTATAGAAGCCGCCTACGCGAACATTAATGGGATGGATTTCCCGTCCACCGATTAGATTGACGATGTCGTTTCCCGTCTTCTTGAGCTCCAACGCCTGTTTGACCAGGTCTCCGTGGTCCTTTGCCATACGAATTGCATCCTGATAACCAAGAAAGTCAGGTGCGTGAAGCATGAAGACGTGCAACGCATGGCTTTCAATCCATTCCCCGCAATACAACAATCTCCTGAGGTCACGGAGCGGCCCAGTGACTTGAACATCGAAAGCGTTTTCGATGGCGTGCGTAGAACTCATCTGATACGCTACTGGACAAATTCCACAGATCCGTGCAACGATATCCGGCACCTCCGCATAACTTCGTCCACGGAGGAATGCTTCAAAGAACCGGGGTGGTTCGAAGATCCTAAACTTCACATCGGTGACG
>CAZOIM010000203.1:0-6729 GCA_964579855.1 uncultured Ignavibacteriaceae bacterium
GAAAAGAGTCTCCCGAAATCTCATCGCCTTGTTGACCGATTTTGGCGACTCCGATCACTACGCAGGAACAATGAAAGGGGTCATCCTTTCGATCAATCCTCGTGCAACTATTGTCGACATCTCGCACAACGTCAGTCCGCAGAATATCCAGCAAGCAGGGTATCTCCTTTGGGCTTCGTACCAGTACTTCCCGAAGGGGACAATCTTCGCTTGCATCGTCGATCCAGGAGTAGGAACTGATCGGAAAATAGTTGGTGTCGAAACCGACAAGTTTGTTTTCCTGGCGCCGGACAATGGACTTCTGGATATGGTGTTGTTTCAGGAGGAAATCCGCCGGTCCTACGAAATTGAATCTCCCCCACGAATTGGGTCCACTCCAATCTCGACGACATTTCACGGAAGGGATATCTTCGCACCCCTCGCGGCGTCTCTCTCACAAGGTAAATCTCTGAGTCAATTCGGCAAGCCCTGCACCATGAAAAAACCCGCGTCCGTGTTTCATGCGATCGAAAAAAATGATTCGCCTGCCAGGATCCTCCATATTGATCGATTCGGCAACATTATTACGAATATTCCGGCACAATATTTCGGTCAATGTACCATCAGAATAGGGAGGTCAAAGATTTCAAGAGGTGTTCAGAGTTATGCGGAAGCTCCTCTGGACAACCCCGTCATTATCGTAGGAAGTAGTGGACTTCTCGAAATTGCGTTGCGGGATGGAAGTGCGGCAGATAAGCTTGGGGTAAACCTCCGCGCGATGAAAAGTATCATAGTAGGAAGGTGATCTCCACGGTTCATTACCCTTGCTTTTTCAGGCAAGGATGGCTATATTTTGACGAGACCCCATACGTTTATGGGGTTTTTTATCGTTCAGTCAAAGGAAAGCGAGCCATGTTTACGTTCTTCATGATTATTGAAATCCTTGTCAGTGTTGTGCTGATTATTTCTGTGCTGATGCAATCAAGTAAGGGTGGCGGCTTGGCCGGCTCGTTCGGCGGAGCAAACATCGGAACAGTTTTTGGAGTGCGGCGAACATCGGATTTCCTGACAAAAACGACGACGGTTCTTGCAACCTTGTTCATTGTGCTCGCGTTGTTTATTAACCTCTTTCTTTTGCCGAGGGGTGGAGGGACAAAGCAAAGCGTCATACAGTCTGTGCCGCCGCCGGCATCCATGCCGCCTGCTCAACAGCCTCTTCCTACTACGAAATAGCAAATCTTTTACAAGTGTCATCTGCATTCATTCATCTGTCCTCCTTCGACAGGCGAACATAGTGAATGCTTGTTGTTCATTTTTGCATTGTACTGGAGGGTGGAGTCCAGAACTAGTTTGTAGGATGTGAGATCTTAAGCTGCACCCATGGCTCAATTGGTAGAGCAACTGACTCTTAATCAGTGGGTTCCAGGTTCGAGTCCTGGTGGGTGCACAACAGGTACATAGGCCAGCGTATGCTGGCCTTCTGCGTTTCTGTGAATTTGGGAAAGTCGTCAAGAACATTTGTAAGAAGCTAATCAGGCATCAGCTTCCAGATCTATTAGACGGTGTAGTGTGCACAGTATTGTGGTAAAGCATTTTACATCTCATTAGACTTGACAAAGACATCCGGAATATATATGTTGTCTATATGATGAGCTTCAGAATAAATACTTCTTTCCCAATGACTGCGCCGGCAACGGGCCTTACGACCATTACTATGGACTCTTGAAGTTGGCTTATCCTTTATTTGGATCACAAAAGACCGACTTCAGGAAAAGGAAGTCGGTCTTTTCATTTTCACAGTGAGGTATTATGAAAGTCATGAAATTTGGCGGTTCGTCCTTGGGCAATGCTTCGAGGATAGAAAACGCAATGGCAATAATCAAAAGGGCCCGCGGAGATCAGAAGAATCTGATAGTAGTGTGCTCTGCCTACCAAGGAGTGACGGATCAGTTAATCCGGACCAGCCTTTTGGCATCGAAAGGCGACAGGAAATACCTCGCAGACCTTCGTTCGATACGGAAACGTCACCTGGATACTCTCGTGGAACTTCTCCCCGCCCGTAAACGCGGCGTTGCTGAGAAGTTCGTCCGTGAACGACTTATCGATCTTTCGGATGTCCTTCACGGAGTCTATTTTACCAAGGAACTCACAGCGAGAACAAAAGACTACGTCATGAGTTTCGGCGAAATCCTTTCCACATTCACGATTACCGAAGCTTTGAAAAGCAGAAGAGTCCCGTGTTCTTATATTGACAGCCGACTTCTCATCAAGACTGATGAATCATTTGGATCTGGAAAGGTGAAATACGATCTCTCATATCATCTCATTCGATCCCATTTTCGAAAGAAAAGAGGACTCCAAATCGCGTGCGGCTTCGTCGCCTCAACGACGGACAACGATACCGTCACCTTGGGCAGGGGAGGCTCGGATTTCACTGCATCGCTTTACGGAGCTGCGCTCGGAGCGCGCGAAATAGAAATATGGACCGACGTTGATGGCGTGATGACTGCCGATCCCCGAAAAGTGGAAAAAGCGTTTTCGATCCTGAAGATGACGTACGAGGAGGCGATGGAGATGTCCCACTTTGGTGCAAAGGTCATTCACCCTCCGACAATGCAACCCGCGCTCGATCGAAGCATTCCGATCCGGATCAAGAATACGTTTAATCCCGATTTCCAGGGGACGCTCATAGGAAAACGGGATGCGACCGGCAAGTTTCCCATCAAAGGAATATCCTCGATTGATGAAATCGCCCTTCTCAGAATGCAAGGGAGCGGCATGGTTGGGGTTGCCGGTATCGGCCGGCGAATATTCAGCGCGCTTGCAAAGAAAGCGATCAATGTCTTGATGGTAACACAGGCATCTTCGGAATATTCGCTCTGCCTCGCCGTTTTGCCACAAGTGGCCCAGTTTGCAAAACATGCTATTGAAGAAGAATTGAAATACGAAATTCGGGACCATCAAATTGAAGGTGTGTTGGTGGAAGGAAACCTGTCCGTCGTTGCGATCGTCGGAGAGAACATGCGGAAGACGACCGGCATTTCGGGGAAACTGTTCCAGGCTCTCGGAAAGAACGGCATCAACGTTGTTGCCATAGCCCAGGGCTCTTCGGAATTGAATATTTCCACCGTCATCGCGAAGAGCGATGAAGCAAAGGCACTGAACACGTTGCACGACGCCTTCTTCCTTTCAGGCACTAAATCCCTGAATCTGTTTATCGTGGGGACGGGTCTCATCGGCGGGACGCTGCTTAAACAGATAGCCCAACATCGTCAATTTCTGCTTCGCACCCAGTACTTGGATGTTCGAGTACAAGCTATTGCGAATTCCAGGACGATGGTATTTGACGGAAACGATTCCCTCTCGCAGCAATGGCGTGAACGGCTGTCTTCGGGAGGTTCAGCAATGAATCTCCACGAATACATAAGACGCATGAAGGCAATGAATCTTCCAAACAGTGTTTTCGTCGATTGCACTGCGAGCAATGCGTTGGTGGAACAGTATCTCGGAATCCTTCAATCGAGCATTTCGATCGTCACGCCCAACAAGAAGGCAAACGCCGGGAAACGAACGCTGTATGAGGAGTTACATCGGACAGCACTGAACCATAATGTCCGATTCCTCTATGAGACAAATGTCGGCGCCGGGCTGCCCATTATTAACACGATGAATGATCTTGTTGCCGGTGGGGATCGCATTCTGCGAATAGAGGGCGTTCTTTCCGGCACTTTGAGTTACGTGTTCAATTCATTTAAGGATGGACACTCGTTCAGTGAAATCGTGAAAGAGGCGAGAGCTCAGGGATATACAGAACCTGATCCACGCGATGATCTTAATGGCTTGGATGTTGGGAGAAAGCTGTTGATACTCGCGCGCGAAGCAGGATACCCCATTGAATTTAAGAATGTGAAAGTGAAATCACTGATTCCAAAAGCTCTGCTGATGGCTCCATCGGTCGTCGAGTTCTTGAAGAGGTTGAAGGGCCTGGATGCCTATTTCGCAAATGCAAGAGAAACTGCTGCACGTCAAGGAAAGGTTCTGCGTTACATGGCGTCGTTTGCTGATGGAAAAGCACAAGTATCGTTACAGGCCGTCGGTCAGGATCATCCATGCTACAGTCTTTCCGGAAGCGACATCATGATAGCCTTGACAACGGTAAATTGCAGAGATCATCCTATCGTCATTAAAGGACCAGGCGCTGGTGCGGATAATACCGCGACGGGTGTCTTGGCGGACATCATAAGAATATCACATCATCAAAGTTGACATGGAACGTGAAATAACTGCCTTTGCTCCTGCGTCGGTTTCAAATGTCGCCTGCGGTTTTGATATCATGGGGTTTGCGCTCGATCAACCAGGCGACACCGTGACAGTGCGATTTGTGAAGTCACCAGGCGTGTACGTCAAGAGCATTATTGGAAGCACGTCGTCAATTTCTTTGGACCCTTTGCGCAACACGGCAGCCGCTCCTGTTGCCGCTCTTCTCAAATACAGCGGATTGAAACGCGGAGTGGAGATTGAAATTGCGAAAGGAGTCCCTGTTGGCGGCGGAATCGGATCAAGCGCGGCAAGCGCTGTGGCGGCGACGGTTGCCTGCAGTGCATTGCTTGAATTGAATCTCACGAAAGAGGAACTGCTTCCCTTTGCTGTCGAAGGTGAAAAAATTGCGAGCGAAGCCGTTCACGTTGACAACCTCGCTCCATCTCTTTGGGGAGGATTTATCCTCGTGCGGGGATATCATCCCATCGACATTGTCCATATACAATCGCCTCGGAATTTTTGGTGCACGATCGTCCATCCTCACCTGGAGATTGAGACGAAAGAATCCAGAAAAATTCTGCCAAAACAGGTTCCTCTTGCAGACCTTGTGACGCAGACCGGCAACGCTGCCGGCCTCATTGCAGGATTGCTTATGGAAGACTATGCTTTGATAGGGCGATCACTACACGATGTGGTCGCGGAGCCTGCCCGTATGCATCTGATACCCGGATTCCAGGCGATGAAAATCGCTGCGAGCAAAGCCGGAGCGATTGGGTGCAGTATTTCTGGATCAGGACCGTCAGTGTTTGCCATCTCGACATCGAACGAAACCGCTGCATCGGTTGGAGCGGCAATGGGGAGAGCCCTTGATTCCTTTGGCTGCCCCCACACCGTTTTCGTTTCGGGTGTTTCCGGCGCCGGAGCAAAAATCATTTCCAGCAAAGAGTAATGAAACTTCAAAGCACACTGACTCAAGACAATCTCGTTTCGTTTCGCGAAGCCGTCGATCAGGGGATTGCTTCGGATGGCGGCCTGTTCATGCCCGTTTCCATTCCAAAATTATCGGACGATTTTGTTGACTCTCTTCACACGATGACGTTTCAGGAGATTGCTTTTCAGATTTCGCATTGCCTGCTCGGAGATGAAATTGCAGACGTCGATCTCCGCAACATCGTCGAACGTTCGATGACGTTTCCTGTACCCACTCGAGTGCTAAAGGATGGAACGTCGGTTCTTGAGCTTTTTCACGGTCCGACGATGGCGTTCAAGGATTTTGGAGCGCGGTTCATGGCGAGCACGATGGCGTACTTGCACAGAAACGATGCCAAAGAGCGGACGATCCTTGTCGCCACATCCGGAGACACGGGCAGCGCTGTTGCGCACGGGTTTCACAACGCACAGGGAATACGAGTTTGCCTTCTCTATCCTTCTCGCAGAGTGAGCGCAATACAGGAACTGCAACTGACGACGCTTCGTGAAAATATTACTGCTCTTGAAGTCGAAGGGAGTTTTGATGACTGCCAGCGGTTGGTAAAGGAAGCGTTTGCGGATACAGAATTGTCCCGTGAGAAACGATTGACATCAGCAAATTCCATCAATGTTGCGAGACTCTTTCCGCAGATGTTCTACTATTTTGACGCCTATGCCCATCGATCTGAACCGAAGCAACCCCTGGTCTTTTCGGTTCCAAGTGGAAATCTCGGTAACCTGACGGCGGGTCTCATGGCTTGGAAAATGGGATTGCCAGTGGACAGATTTGTGGCCGCCTCGAATCTCAATGATGTTCTTCCCCGATTCATTGAAACCGGTGTTTTCACGCCGATGCATTCGGTGGCAACGCTGTCGAACGCGATGGACGTCGGCAATCCAAGTAACTTCGGGAGGATAATCCATCTCTTCGAAGGGAACTTGCGGAACCTCAGGTGTATCCTCACGTCCGCCTCATACTCGGATGCTGTCACACTCAAAACCATTGCCGAATGCTTCGTCAGGAATGATTATGTCCTCGATCCTCACGGTGCCGTTGCCGCAGCAGCTCTTCAACACTATAGAGCAAATGACAACCGAAAACTGAACGGAATCATCCTGGAAACGGCTCATCCGGCAAAGTTCATGGATATGTACGAAGATCCGATGAAGGCAGCCATCGAGGTTCCGGATCGATTGCGTGCGATGATGCAGGGTACTAAACAGTCAGTAAAGATCTCAGCCAGGTTTGATGATCTCAAAACATTTCTTATGAGCAATTGAACGGAAAGGGTTGACAGTCATGGAATCTACGCGGTCCCGCATTGCGATTCTCGGAGCAGGTAACATCGGAGGAGCCATCGCTCTGGGGCTGAAAACCTCCGGGTTGTTTTCCGCGGATCACATCACCTTGACGCGAAGGAAGGTAGAGGCGTTGGAAGAATTCAAGCGCCTGGGCTTTCCCGTAAGCAGTGATAACGCATCCGCTATCAGAAATTCTGATATCCTCGTCGTAGCAGTCAC
>CAZOIM010000204.1:0-6713 GCA_964579855.1 uncultured Ignavibacteriaceae bacterium
AGTTTGCCAATCGGCAACTCGTCAAGAAAATGCTTCTCATGAAATGACTTGAGATATGCGTCTTTGAGTCGAAAACTGAATCTTCGCCGTACCGGGCGGCGTTTGCGCGAATCCCAGAAACGAAGTGGCGATCAATGAACGACTATGTTTTAAAGTCAATCGTACAAAGCGAACGTCCTGGAAGCCACGACATACGCAGCTGTTGGATCAAATCGAGGAGAAGTTGATGAAGAGACCTGCCATTTCCCTTCACTGGCGCGTTGTCGCGTTGGCTGTCGGCCTGCTCTTTCACTTTGGCAGCGACGTTGCCCGCGGTCAATGCGCGATCCTTGATCAAAGCGTAACGGCTCAAACCGTTCTCGATTACCACACTACGTGGACACAATCGTTCGTTGCCGGCCTCACCGGCACCCTCACCAGTGTGGGAATCAATGTTTCATCCGGTGGTACCAGTTCGTCGACGCGATTTCGTCTGTATGCGGGTGAAGGAACCGGGGGAACTGTTCTCTACAGCTCAACAACGGTATTGCTGTCTTCCGGGTGGAAATATTTTGACGTTTCTAGTTCTGGAATTCACTCACAGGCGGGATCGACGTACACGATCGAGTTCTTCAACTCGTCCGGCACCACCGGACTGGTTTTCACTTATAACAGTGACCCTGCAAGGAAGATGAACGGGTCCACGCAGTTTGCGCTGAATTTTCAAACACAGGTGGAATTGTCGACCATTTCCCCGGGATCGCTATCGTTCGGATTGCTCCCTCTTGGGGCGAGCGTCACGGATACCGTGACCATACAAGACCCCGGATGCGCCAGTCTTGCGGTGACGTACATCGATGTCAGCAACAATCAATATTCTGTCAGTCCTGCAGCCAATACGCTCACGGGTGACATTCAAAAATATGCCGTAACATTCGCGCCGACCGTTTCAGGAATCCAAAACGGGACAATTTCCTTCGTCATCAACTCCATTATTGTCCTTACCGTGCAGGTGGCCGGCAGAGCAATTTCCGCGGAGCCGACACAGCAGGCGACACAACTTTCCTTTGCGAATGCCGGACCCAATTCCATCACTGTCCGATGGGCCAAAGGCAACGGGGAAAATCGAATCGTCCTGATGAGGTTTGGGAGCCCTGTCGACGGAGTTCCGACCGACCAGACAACCTATAGCGCAAATTCCGTCTTTGGCTCAGGCGCTGCCATCGGCAGCGGGAACTTTGCCGTTTACGCGGGGACAGACAGTTCGGTGACAGTGACCGGGCTGTATCCGGTAAACACGTATTACGTCTCCGTCTTTGAATTTAACGGACAAGGAGGCGGCGAAAATTATCTCGTCACATCGCCCGCGAACGGCAGTCAAACTCTCCCTGCGGGATCTCCTTCGGTTTCCAGCGGCACCTTCATCTCCGGTACGGATTCAACAGCATCGATTCAGGCTGCAGTGACTACGAATGGAGCCAGAACGGCTGCACACGTTGCGTATGGGCTGACTTCAGCGTATGGCAGCTCAACACCATCGGATACGATTGAAGACCCCATACCGATTATCGCATTCAACGGAACCAACCAGTACGCCGCCACTTCCGGATATTCAAGTTCACTTGCGCTGACGACAGCCGGGACCGTGGAAGCATGGATCAGGCCTTTGACGACGGGTGATTACGAAGACGTTATCGGGGTCGGAGGTGCTGCGGGTAACGGCATTCAAATTCTTGTTACCTCCGGCGGGGCGGTGATGGTCAACGCACAACTTGGCAGCTGGATCAGCAGTACATCCAGCGGAGTGAATGTCCTCGATGGTTACTGGCATCACGTTGCCGCCGTCGTGAATGGCATATCGTTAAAATTGTACGTGGACGGTGTGCTGAGAGCCTCTACATCTGGATTCGATAATTTGAATACCGGCGATGCGCAGATTACCCTCGGCAAGCATCCATCCAATATTTACTATTACAAGGGATCGATGGGTGAAGTACGCGTGTGGAACGTCGCCCTGGTTCAGGATACCATCCTCGCGTGGATGGGTGGACCGATCACTTCGTCGCATCCAAATTTCAGCAACTTGAAATCATACTGGAGAATGGACGAACAATCCGGATCAACCCTGTATGATGCATCCGGCAACGGGAATTCCGGGACTCTTGCGAACGGTCCGACCTGGTCTACGACTCCGAAACCAGCCTCAACCCAGATCGCTACGACCCTGACGGGCCTGCAACCTTCCACCACATATCATTTTGCCGTCGTAGCAACGAACAGCGCGGGCTCAAACACAGGAACTGATGCTCAATTTGCCACTCAAGCGGGCGAACCCTCGGTTCCTGCATCATCGTTCGCGGTTGCAGCACACACCATCAATACGTCCTCCCTTCAATGGACAATCGGAAGCGGAACAGGACGGCTCGTGCTGGCAAAAAAGGGAAGCGCTGTGGATGTCGTGCCCGTTGATGGTTTTTCCTACACAGCGAGTGCTGCGTTCGGTTCAGGTTCACAACTTGGGACGGGAAATTTTGTTGTCTTTGCCGACACGGGAAGTTCCGTAACGGTCACTGGTTTGCTCGCTGGTAATCGATACTATTTCTCCATCTTTGAGTACGCGGGGGCCGGATCGCAATCCAATTATCTCACGACGAGTCCGGCAACGTGCAGCGACTCTGTGGGAGCGCCGTTGAAGCGACCCGGGTATGCGATGCGATTTGACGGAATCGACGATTTCATCAAGATCGTTGACCCGACACCCCGAATCAATTATACAATAGAATTTTGGGTCAAACCGGCCGATGTGCGGTCTGAAGCATTCGTCTATCGATTGAGCCCGACTGCATCGAACAACGTGGGAACGAACCTTTCCGAAGAGGCATACATGGATTCCACCGGCCAGGCCCATCATTTTGCGACAAATCTGAGCGGTAGTTTTACAGCAAATTCCACCGCGGGTAATCTTGTACCCGGCCAATGGTATCACATCGCGATTACCTTCAATGGAATTACCACGAATGTGTACGTCAACGGGATTGTTACTCCACTATCGAGCAGCGGCACTCAATGGCAGGGAGGGGGAGATTATTATATCGGTTTGAGAGACTCGCTCTTCGGTCATCTGAACGACTATTTCTCAGGAGATATTGATGAACTGCGGTTCTGGAGTGTTGCCCGGGGACAAAACCAAATTCGAAGCTCCATGAATCAAACATTGACTGGAACCGAAAGTGGATTGCTTGGCTATTACCAGTTCGGCGAGGGTGCAGGAACAACTGCAGGCGACGCGATAAGAAGTCTGTCCGGAACAATGTCGAACTTCAATTTCAATTCCACAAGCGGGTGGGTACCATCGACCGCTCCGGTCGGTGCATCCGGCGCTTTCGATATTTCCCATGCCACGACGACTGCCGGCGTCGCCGGCGCACAGATTCATGTAGCAATAAGCTCAACGCCATCAACGACAAACAATCTCGGTTTGTATCAGTACGGCACCACGACCGATGTGATCACCGGCGAGACTTTTCCTTCGGGAATCGACCACCGGTTCGATTGCGTGTGGGGCGTTGTGAAAAGGGGTACCGTGCAAGCTGCGATCGGATTGGATTTTTCATCCATGAGCGGATTGAGCGACCCCGCTGATGCAAGAGTCCTTCGCCGGTCCGACGCCGTAAGCCCATGGAGTGATGCGACGGCTGAATTTTCGCTTGACCCCAACGCGCGTACATTCTCAACGTCCAGTGATACGGTGTTCGGGGAATTCTCGATTGGTGTGGCGGCTGCCTCGTTACCCATACAACTGGCATCCTTCCGCGCGACCACCACTCGATTGAATGTCGTTTTGGAATGGAAAACTATCTCCGAGGTTGATAATGCGCGGTTCGACGTCGAACGACGCAGTATAGCGGGAGCAGGAAGCGGCAATGTCAGGCAGGACTTGCCGTGGACCCGCTCGGGATCCATCGCGGGTGCAGGCACATCCACCGGACCGAAAGCTTATACGTTCACGGAAGACCATCTTTCCGCCTCAACCTATGAATACCGCCTGAAGCACATCGACCGCAATGGACAGTTCAAGTACTCGCAATCCATCACTGTAGAGGTCGGTGCTGCGCCGAGAGTCTTTGAGCTCGTGCAGAATTATCCGAATCCATTTAACCCCTCGACCACGATTGAATTCACTCTCCCTGCCGACGGCCGGGTCGTCCTGAAGGTATTTGATATCGTGGGCCGCGAAGTGGCAACGTTGTTGGATGAAAACAGGAAGGCCGGGATCTACCAGCAGGCGGTGTTCGATGCCTCGCGATTTTCATCGGGCGTGTATTTTGCCAGACTCGAGTTTGGCGGAAAACAATTGCTAAAGAAAATGGTTTTGCTGAAGTGACGACCTTTCTTGTCGAAGGTGCTCGCGTAAACAGTCTGCCATAATTGTCCATTTCAACGAATGATCGCTTGATTTGGCACCTTTAAGATGCCGAAATACCCAAGCAATTCAAGATGCAGAAATTCCAGCCCACCGGGCTGGCTCCCGAAAACATCCCCTTCCTTCATTTTCAGGCCGCATCCATTGTGATTCTCGTCTGGGGAATAAGCCAATAGTTTTATACATTTCCAGCCGTAACGACCCACTCGAGAAATCACCTTCGTAATGAAATTCAGCAATTTAAGTCTATTTGTTCGAAATCTCAGGATGCAGCTCCTGCTCATCTTTGTCGCGAACGTGCTGTTCCTTGTACTCTTCAGATTGTTCCTCAAAGAGCCCATTGCAGACGCCGTCTTTCGAAATCATGATCCCCTGAACCGCCCATACTATCAAGCCATTCTGGATAATCTGGAATTCGCCGGTTGCTTGTTCTCAGCCATCATATTGCTGGTGGTCGTGTTCTATGACCACATACGCAATCTCATTCACTACTATGCGGCAAGGGAAACACTGTTCCTCGGTCTCTGTCTGGCTCTTCTGGCTTCCGTTCAGGTTTGTCTGGTCGCCTTTGTTCAGACGGTGCCTATCTACGACAGCGTGGAATACATAAAACTGGGGAACAGACTTTTTACACAGCACGCCTACGTTAGCGATTCTGGAATGCCCACGGCCTTTTGGCCCGTAGGTTATCCTGCCTTTCTGGCCTTCCTGAGATTCTTTTCCGACAACAACATCCTTCTTGCCAAACTTGCGAACGTCATTATTTCCGCCGCGCTTGTCGTCGTAACATTTCGCGTGTTCAGGGAATGGTTGAGCCCCGAGGAACGCATCGTCTTTATCCTGGTAAGCGCATTCCTCCCGAACCTGATCTTCTCTTCAAACGTGCTGCTAACAGACTACCCGTTTACGCTTCTTCTTTGGCTTTCGGTCTTGATCTATTTTCAAAAACCCCGGTCTCCGTTCTGGTTCGCTGTCATCGGACTTCTCCTTGGTCTGATGAGCTACCTGAGACCTGTAGCATTGTTATTGCCCATCGTATTCCTGGTCTCACTTTGGAAGGATGCAGGGCTGCAACGTCATCGCTTATCTTTGATTATGGGCGGTCTGATATTCGTTGCCATCCTCACTCCTTGGACCATAAGGAATTATTCTGTTTTTGGTGGTTTTGTGCCCATGTCCACGAATGGGGGCTATAATTTTCTCATGGGAAACCGTACCGGTTCCTCGGGAGGTGAAGACCACTTATTCCCGCACGATTTTCAGGATCGAAATGAGGCAGCGGAAAGTTCAAAGGCGTTCGCTCTCGGAGTTGATGCAATTGTAGGTAATCCTATTGATGCGGTGAAGAGACTGCCGAAAAAACTTTACAATATGTATTATAGAAACGATTGCTCTATCACATGGACACTGAAAAAGACTGACAATGCCTTGGATCCCCGATTCATCGGCGCATCGTTCTTTTTTGCGAATGCGGGTTCGTATCTTTTGATGTATTTGGGATTTTTTACGCTTTCGCTGTCAGCGAGCACTCCTAAACCAAAATCAACGAAGCGCTTGCTAGTAAGTCTTTACGCCTATTTTCTACTAATCACTCTGATCTTTTTCGGTAATGAGCGATATTTGATCCCCATGATGCCAATCCATCAGTTTTTGTGCGCGAAATTCGTTTCGCTTAGAAAGGGCTCATGAACTGGAACCGGCGTTTGCTGAGACGGTTTGTCGATCTGACCGACGACAATTCTTTTTCCTCAAGAATGCGTCGCAAGCGCCTCAAACTGTTTCTCAGTCTGATCGCACAAGGTCCCAACCATTCGATGAATATCCTCGACGTTGGAGGAGTGGAAGGATTCTGGAAAACAGTGGGGTTCGCCGATTCTGCTCACCAAATCACGATGCTGAACCTGATCCCGGTTAAGTGTACACACAAGAATTTTTCAAGCGTCGTTGGCGACGGGCGGAATATGAGACAATTCGCAGACCGGCAGTTCGATATCGTGTTTTCGAACTCCGTTATTGAACACGCAGGACAGTTCGATGATCAAATGAGAATGGCCAATGAAATTCGCAGGGTTTCACACGCCTACTTTGTCCAGACACCAAGCTTCTTCTTCCCGCTTGAGCCGCACTTTTTGTTTCCTTTCTTTCAATGGTATCCTGTGCGTCTTCGTCTTTGGCTGGTACGCATTTTCCCTCTGGGATATTATAGGAAGGCTTCAACCATTGAGGAAGCCCAAAGCATGGTGAGCGAGATACGGTTGTTGAAATACTCCGAATTCAAGCAGCAGTTCCCCGACGCAAGAATAGTCAGGGA
>CAZOIM010000205.1:0-6701 GCA_964579855.1 uncultured Ignavibacteriaceae bacterium
ATTGTGGCGGAGTCCGCCTCATGTTGGATGCTCCTGCCAAAGAAAACGGCGGCCATGCCTCGGTCATTTATTACAAGGTAAATGATCTCCAAGTGGTTTTTGAAACTTTATCCGCCCGGGGAGTTGTTTTTGAATCAAAGCCGCACATGATTGCAAAGATGACGGACCATGAACTATGGATGTCTTTCTTCCGTGATCCCGACAAAGAACCTTCTTGCCCTCATGAGCGAAGTACGATGAATTGCGCGAAACGGCACAGAGCGTTGAAGATCCACCTCGTTCCATGCGAAAGAGACGCCGTAGGGTAGTTTTCGGAAACGGTGGACGCAACGCAGAGCAGATGAAGTTAGTGTGCACCATACCGGGACTATGAACTCTTTTTTCTCTACTCACGAATCTAGATTATTGAAGATGGCAAGGTCGTTCGACAAGTATGCGTTCTATGCTTTCTATCTTGCTGCTGTGGTTCTTTACGTGCTTCAACCTAAGGACCCACAAGCAATTCAGAATCCTGTGGACATCTATCTTGTGCTTGCTGGTGTGGTCCTTGGGTTAACCCTTCTGGCACCACAACCGGTGGTCGAGTTCGCTCGCTTGAAACCCAGTACGATCACGTTGCGGTTCATTGTCGTGATCCTGCCGATAATGATTCTTTCGAATTCCTTCCTCCTTTGGGGCCAGAAAATTCTAGGAGACGTTCAATTCGTGCTTAGGCCTTTTTCTTTGACGTACTGGATCAATCGGTGTTTCTTCGGAGGTGTAAGGATCTTCATGGAAGAGCTAATATTCCGAGGTCTATTACTCCTCCCGTGGGTCTCGAAAAACGTCCAGGTCTTCTGGCTTGCCAATATCGCACAGTCTGCCTGTTTCGCAACGCTTCATGCGTTTGTCCCGGTTCATCCTAATTTTCGACTCCCGTTCATCATTTACGCTTTCATCTTGTCGATTGCATTTGGTTGGTTGAATCGGAAGTTCAATTCATTAATGCCAAGCTGGGTGATACACTGCACCAATGGAGTGTTAAGTTCTTGGATCTTTATGAACATTAGTGGTGCGCTCTAAGCCGGGGCTGCGCTGCGCCTAACAAACGGCAAACCTGTCTGCGGAAATGTGAAACACGACACGTTACCTCAAAACGTTTGCCGTGGCGTAGTTTTCGGAAACGGTGGGTGCGCGGAAAAATACTCATTGATGTGTATATTGTCGCATAAAGATCTTCAGAGAAGTCAGCCTGGCAAAGGAGGAGTGTTGTGAAAGCTACCACCACCGTTTTCCCCAAACCTCCCGGCGCGGAGCAGCAACTCAAGGGTTTTATCCGCAAATTCGAAGTTAAACACCAGACCTTGATAAGGGCGGTACGGAAGGCGTTGCGAAAACGATTCCCGACTGCCAATGAACTCGTTTACGATAATTACAACTTCTTTGTGATCGGCTACTCCTCCACAGAGCGTTCATCGGATTCGATTGTTTCCATTGCCGCCGGGGCAAGCGGCATCGGTCTCTGTTTTATCTACGGCGCACGCCTCCCCGATCCGAAACGAATCCTTCTCGGCTCGGGTAAGCAAACCCGTTTCATTCGTCTGGATTCCGTCGACGTTCTGACGCGCCCAGAAGTGAAGGCTCTTTTTGCTGCCGCGATCGCCTACGCAAAGTCGCCTCTTCGGAAAACCGGAAAGGGAAAACTTATCATCAAGTCGGTTTCGGCAAAACAGCGCCCCCGCCGTCGATAGTATTCTCGAACGAGGGGTGGAAGAATCTCAACGAGGCATAGTGTTCGGAAACGGCAGCCCTCAAAGTCATCAGTCATGAATCTTCTAAGTTGGCGCATTCGCCGTAATACAACATTTCCTGTCAGCGACGCACATCGGTACGTCGCTCCAACGACAGGACTCGATGACACGAACATTACGCTTTGCTGGCGTAGTGCTCGGAAAGGGTGAGTGCTATAGTCTGCGATAAGTTTCGAGAGAAGTTTCGATCACAAAAAAGTGGAGAAATGAGATGACGGCGAGCATCGACGAGTCACAACGCGCAGCGGCAAGAGTCGCTGGATTCGCTTTTCTCTTCGCGATGGCGATCGTGGTCATTGCAAACTATGGTATCAGCTTCCGCCTTATCGTTCCGAACAATGCTGTGGAAACAGCCCGGAACATCGTGGCGAATGAACTTCTCTTTCGCATTAATATCGCTTGCGATCTCATGTACGTTCTCACCGTTGTAGTGCTCCTCGCAGCCCTATACGTGATTCTCAAGCCGGTCAATCGAATCCTTGCTCTGGTTGCGGCATTCTGCAGGTTGCTGCTTGCTTTGATGTGGGTTGTCACTGTGCTCAACATGCTTGGCGCCCTGCGCCTTCTGGGTGATGCTGCTTACTTGTCGGTCTTCGAGGCAAACCAGTTGCAGACCTTGGCGAGGCTGCACCTCGTTGGGAGCTTCGACGCGTACTACGTTGGCTTGCCATTCTGGGGATTGGCGTCCACGGTTTGCAGCTATCTGTGGTTCAAGTCGGGCTACATTCCGCGCTCATTGGCGGCTTTCGGTGTGATCTCGTCTTCATGGTGCGTAATTTGTGCGTTCGCCTACCTCATTTCTCCCAACTTCCAGAATACCATCGGTCTGTCGTGGTTCGACATGCCTTTGGTCATTTTCGAAATGTCAATCGGATTGTGGCTTCTGTTGAAGGGACTTCGGCCACCTGGGTTGCAGTTGCCCGCCAGAGACAACGAGTGAGTACGGATTCGACGGAAGTTTTGCAGAACGAGTCGTAAACCGAGATTAATCATTATTGAAGGATTCATTCATGCAGCAATTGAGGGGACCAGACTTTATCACATTGCTCGTACGCGACATCGAGTCTTCTCGGCGTTTTTACACCGAGGTTCTGGGTTTCAAGACCTCGCCAGAGAATCGTCCAAACGCGGTCGCCTTTTTGGCTCAACCAATCAATTTTGCCATCCGCAAGTCACCTGCGGATTTCCAGCCAAGCACTCAGCCCGGCCAGGGAATTATGCTGTGGTTTCGCGCTGATGACGCTGTGGCTCTTCACGAGCAACTGAAATCCAAGGGCGTACCGATTACGCAACCTCTCGCCGACAGTCCTTTTGGTAAAACGTTCACCGTTCGCGATCCCGATGGCTATCTAATCACAGTCCACGACGGCGGTTGACGTGTTCCGGCCCGAGAGATCGATGTGCCTCGTTTTCGGAAACGGCAGCTCGCATTGTCTTTGGAGTGAAAAAATGGTATCAACCATCGATTCGCAATCACATCCATCACTCAAGGAGCCTCTAATGAACTTGAAAGTCGTTGTTGCACGGAATATTGCTATGATGATAGTTTTCGGCGCGGTCGCAATAATAATGTTCGCCGAAAATGTGCGTACGGTCCAAATAATTGGACTCCTCGGTTGTGGAGCAGTTATTGGTATTGGCTTCTCTTCGATCATTGTTGCTTTCAAGTCGAACAGGACAAAGGCATAGAGTCGGCCGCCAATTCATCCTCGGCGGCAAAGCGACCCACCTTTCCATGCCATTGGCAGTATATCTGGGTAAGCAAAACACTTTTCTCTATTGCGAAGTCCGCGGAAACGTTCGACGCTATTAGTCGATGTTCTCCTGTACTCATAACTATGAAATGAATTTGTGAATACTCTTCAGTCTGATTTTGTGAATACTTCAGCGGGACTCCTTGTTTGCGCCGGAGGGGCGCTTGCCGCCGTGATCGCTTTGTTCCGATTGAAGAATCGGGATTTCACGCTCCTAAATTTCGGAGTCTTCGCCTTTCTCTACGGCTTACGAAAACTGGCCGAAACATCGATGATGAAAACGTTGGTCGCCATTCCATTTGCGCTGCCGTATTTCCACGGGGTGCTCACCTATTTGGTGGCGATCCCGATATCAGCCTTTCTTGTCAATATTTTTGGCCGCGGATTGTACAACTCCATGACCTGGTTGTTTCGCTCAACGATCGTTTATGCCGTTGCCGCGATAGCACATGACCTTTTGCGATCGGAGCCACTTACAGACGTTGGGATCTATCGACCTCTTGTGGTTGCCTGGGCCGCAATATGGATAGTGAATCTTCTCATCACTCGAAAGCAGCGGGATATTGAGGTACGCGCTATACAAATTGTCTTTGTCACGACACTCATGTTTTTGGTAATCGATCAGCTATTAAGCATGGGCGTGTTATCGTTGGGATTTCGGCTGGAGCAGCCCGGCTTTGCCGTACTCTTTTTGGGTTTGGGGTTCGTCGCGGTGCATCACTTCCTTGTCACCGAACGAAGACTGCACTCCATTGAACAGGAAATTGAAATTGCCCGCAGGATTCAGGAGTCAAACCTCCCTGTAACCATCGATCTCCCCCGAGGCATTGCCATTGCCGCGAAATATGTACCGATGTCCACGATCGCGGGAGATTTCTATGACTTTCAGACGAGTGGTTCATCAGGCGTCGGTATATTGATTGCCGACGTGTCCGGCCACGGCGTCGGCGCTGCGCTAATTGGGTCAATGCTCAAGGTGTGTTTTGCTTCGCAGTCGCCTCATATTGCCGACCCCGCACACGTGCTCACGGAGATCAATCGGAGTCTTCAAGGGAAAGTGAAAGACTCGTTCGTTACGGCCTGTTCCTTGTTCATTGATTTTGAGAAGGAGATCATCCGTTACTCCATTGCTGGACATCCGCCTCCGTACCTGCAGAGCAAATCGAATCCCGAGCTGAAGAGACTCTCGCGCGCAGGAACGATCCTTGGTCCTTTTCCGGATGCGGTGTACGAAAACGAAGAGCTGCACCTTGCCATGGGAAATCGGCTGGTTCTGTATACCGATGGTCTCGTTGAAGCGAAAGACAAAACGGGCGAACTGTACGGAGATAGCCGCCTGGAGGCGCTCATCGAAACGCATTCCGGTAATTCAGCAGAATCCCTGGCGAATCAAATCGTCGACCAGGTTGTCAATTGGTCCAACAGGTCGGGAGCAGGAGAATTGGATGACGATCTGACACTGATTGTCGCAGACATTCTTGGCGAACGCTCGGATCCAACTCACCGCGCGAAAGAAGGCTAGGCTGTCCTGAAGAAATACATTGAAAAAACAAATACCTTGTTATCAGTCTCAATGTTATAGATCAAACAAATACACTTCTTAGGAAAGATAGGAAAATAGAAATGAGAACAAGACCAATCCCGTTATTTCCCCTGAAGGCACTTGTCATAGCGAAATCTCGCAAGTCCATGATCCTTGCATCGTGCTTACTCTTAAGTTCATGGAGTCTTCTCGGTCGGCCCGTCGCTGACTCGACAACAAAATGGGTCGGAACCTGGAGTACGGCCCCCCAACTTGTGGAACCGGGCAATATGCCTCCTTCACCCGGCTTGACCAACAATTCACTACGACAGGTCGTCGAGGTTTCAATCGGTGGAGATACGCTCAGGGTAAAATTTACCAATGAATTCAGCACAAGCGCTGTCACCATGAAGTCTGTTCAAATTGCCGTCTCGACCGGAGGCAACACCATAAACGCCGCCACCAATAAAGAACTGAAGTTTAATGGTAACGCCGAAGTCACAATGAATGCCGGTGTTGCCGTTACTTCAGACCCCATTGCATTCAGTGTGGCACCAAGGACGGATGTGGCAATCACCATCTACTTTGGCCAAACATCTGCAACTGTGACCGGCCATCCCGGATCGCGTACGACGTCGTACATCATACCCGGCAACACATCGACGACGACTGATTTTACAGGTGCGGTCACGACCGATCATTGGTACAACATCAATACGATTGATGTCCTGGCACCGACGACCGCGGCTTGCGTTGCGATTCTTGGCAACTCCATCACCGACGGACGAGGTTCAACGACGAACGGGCAGAATCGATGGCCGGATATATTTTCAAAAGCTCTTCTTCAAGACCCCAGAACGCAGCACGTCGGTGTCATCAATATGGGGATCGGCGGCAACTGCGTGCTTGTTGGCGGTCTAGGCCCGACGGGAGTAAGCCGTTATGATAGAGACATACTGAGTCAAAGCGGGGTACGGTGGGCAATCGTTTTTGAAGGGGTGAATGACATTGGCAGGGTCAGATCTGCTACTGCGGCAACGACGACTGCCACTAATCTCATTGCTGCCTATAGTCAAATGATCGCTAAAGCTCACGCCAAAAATATCAGGATTTACGGTGGTACGATCACTCCCTTTAAGGGGAATGGCTACTACAATCAATTTAGTGAGCAATGCAGGAATACCGTGAATCAATGGATTCGCACCAAGGGCAATTATGATGGGTGTATTGATTTCGATAAAACGATTCGGAATCCATTGGATACGGCAAGCCTCGTGTCGACATATCAAAATGACGGTCTGCATCCTGATTCGACAGGATATAAGACGATGGGCGGATCAATTGACCTGAATTTGTTTATCGGAGCAGATACGGTCTTCCAGCAACCAACGGGTTTCAATTCTCAAGAACCGATCGATGGTTATCGCCTGGGACAGAATTATCCGAATCCATTCAATCCTGCGACGGCAATTTCTTTTGATTTTCCGATTCAATCGTTTGTGTCCTTGAAAGTCTTTGATACGTTGGGCAGGGAAGTGTCGACGCCGCTCGCTGAAGACTTCTCTGCTGAAACGTACTCACGGCAATAGGATGCTACGGGCTTGGCAAGCGGAGTCTACTTCTACCGTTTGCATG
>CAZOIM010000206.1:0-4272 GCA_964579855.1 uncultured Ignavibacteriaceae bacterium
TAAATGACACCCCAGCCTTTGGCCGAGGCATCTGCGATCGTCGGCGGTCCGTTCTTATCCCGAAGGCTTTTATCGGTCCCCGTCAGGTCGGGACTGATTTCTTTCCAATGAAGCCCGCCATCGCGAGTGGCCAGCAAGACTTGGGATCCGAGATATAGTAAATGTGGATCGCGTCGGTCGAAAACGATAGGCGATGTCCACGTAAAGCGGTATTTTCTCAATGGCGCAGGTGTGCCGAACGTTGCGAGTACAGAAGGAGAAATAACCTGTGACTGTCCTGTCGTATGATCGTAACGAGTAACGTCGCCGTATGGACCACCGCCGTAAACGATATTGGGATCCAACGGATCCGGCGCAATGTATCCGCTTTCTTCACCTCCAACAGGATACCAATCTCTGTAGGAAATCTGACCGAAGTCGCTCCGACTCGTGATGCTGGTTGTTCCCATGTCCTGTTGCGAACCATAAATTCTATAGGGGAATTGATTATCCACAGCAACGTGGTAGAATTGTCCGGTCGGTTGATTGTACCAGCTGCTCCACGTTGCGCCGTTGTCAACGCTTACCGAGGTTCCCTGGTCACTGGCGACAATCATCCTTTGAGAATTTTGAGCATCCACCCACAGAAAATGGTAGTCGTCTCCGCCGGGCGAACCTTTGATTACAGGAAAAATCTTTCCACCGTCGGTTGATCGCATCAAAGACCGATCCGGGATATAGACAATGTCTGCATTTTGCGGATCGACGGTGATTCCGGAAAAATACCACATGCGGGCCGTGATATTAGGATCCTTGCTCGTCAACTTCCAGGTTTGTCCGCCATCGTCGGTACGGTACAGTCCGGAGACGCTTTTCTGCGCATTAATCAGTGCAAAGACGGTGTTGCCGTGGGATCCGGTCGCGACCGCGATCCCAATTCGACCATATGGTTTTCCGGGGAGCCCGTGTTCGGTCAGTTCCGTCCAAGTCTGCCCTTCATCGGTGGATTTGAACAGTCCGCTCCCCGGACCTTCGTTCGGAGGATACTGACTCCATGGTGTTCTTCTTGCTTGCCACATGGTCGCGTACACAATCGAAGGTTCCTGAGGATCCGACCCCAAGTCGACTGCACCAACGTCTGGATTCTTGTACAAGACCTTGGACCAGTTCTTTCCACCGTCCGAGGTTCGAAAAACACCACGTTCCTCGTTCGGTCCATATGCGTGGCCGACAGCTGCGACCAACACGACATTCGGATTCCGTGGATCAATGAGGACTCTCCCGATGTGTCGTGTGTCTGAAAGTCCGACAAGGCACCAATGGTCTCCACCATCAGTCGACTTGAACACACCTCCGCCGTACGTTATATCCGATCTCAAGTCTGCTTCTCCCGTACCGACGTAGATGACTTTCCGATCGGAAGGAGCAATGGCAAATGCTCCGATGGAGGGATTGGTCAAACCATCGCTGATCGAATTCCACGTTACGCCGGCATTGACGGTTTTCCACATCCCTCCGTCGACAGAACCGAAATAGAAGGTATAGGGATTGCCCGGTATGCCTGACGCGGCTATCGAACGTCCGGCTCGGAATGGACCAACGAGCCGCCATTGCATTCCTGAATAACTGTTGGGTGGGATCATCTGAGCTGACGAAAGAGTCAGAAAGAGACACAGCAAAATTAAGGTTCGCGAAAATGCTATGGTGATGAACCTGGGGTACATCCGACGATCCTTTCGATGAGATTGATCAAACAAGCGTAGACTGAGTGAGCAAGGCAATGTTCTGAAGGGGTTCGCGGTGACGGTTCAGCTGCCTGGCGTATCTTTCCGGAAACAGATTGTCAAAATTCTAGTCCTTGTCCAATTCTTCAGCGTGCTTTTTCATTTCCTGCATTCTGCTCCGTACGCCATCGAAGATTTCTTTGAACTCCTGGTCATCCCTGAACGTTTCATACAACGGATCCAATGCTACCATTCGATAGTCCGTCCATCCCGCCTTGACGGATTCACGCATCCATTTGTAGGCCTCTGCGTTGTTTCCCTGGAGTTTATAGGAAACTGCAAGACCCATGCGGCTACCTGGTCCCTCATCCCCCCTTGCCAGCCATTTCAATGTTTCGCTGATATTAAGCTCAAGCATTTTCCTGGAATCTTTTGCTCTCCCGAGCTTGGCATAGATATAGGCAAGTTCATTATAGGAACCGCTTTCCGGCGACGTCATGGCAAGTTCTTTTTCGAAATACTCCTTTGCCTTGTTCAAGTCGTTGGCGAATAAGTAAATGTTGCCTGCGAGAAGCAGTGGACCCGGTTCATCGGGAACAGAACTGATGAGATTCAAGCTTCGTGCTTTTGCCTGTTCAATCTGTCCACTCAGGAATTCCAATGAAGCAAGTCCCAGATGGGCGTTGGTAAGGTCCGGTTGAAGAGCCAACGCACGATCATAATACGTGTGGGCCTTGGCATCTTCACCAAGGTCGAAATAAATGCCGCCCAATAACGCCATGGTGACCGGGTTTGTTGGATTGATCGAAATCGCCTTCTTCGCCCACGGAAGGGCCTCATCCGGTTTGCCGATGGTCTCGTACGAGGAACCCAAATTGGCGACTGCGGGATAGTAGCTTGGATTAAACTCGACAGCCTTCTTGTTGTTTTCGATGGCAAGATTCTCTTTTCCCAATTGCGTATAGCCAAGTGCGAGCGCTTTGTATCCTTCCGCGAGGGTCGGATCCAAGGTTACGGCATGCTGTCCGGATGCAATCGATGAATCGATCCACGTGCTCGGAAAACCGAACCGCTGCGAACGTTGTCCATAGGCATCCCCAAGTCCCGCATAGGCAAGTGCGTAATTGGGATCAAGATCCAGCGCCTTCTTGAAAAGTTTAATGGAGTTTTCGTTGTCCTCCTTGTGGTAGCGATAGTAGTATTCGCGCCCTTTGAGATAATAAGTGTATGCCTCGACACTTCCGGTCTGCTGTTTTGCCGCACCCTTTACTTCATCGGCTGTCAGACTTGTTTGAAGCGTCGATGCGATTTGTCGTGCCACAGCGCTTTGAATCTCAAACACCTGAGTCATCGTCTTTTCGTAGGTATCGCCCCAAATTTGCTGTTCATTGGAAGCATCGATCAGTGCCGCAGAAATCCGCAGCTGATCCCCCTGCCGACGTACGGTGCCCGTGAGGATGGTGGCGACATTCAATTCCTTTCCGATTTCGAGCAAAGTCTTGTCGCTCTTCTTATAGCGCATAACGGCCGGTCGAGACATAACACGAAGATCTCGAATCCTGGAGAGCTGGTTAATAATGTCCTCCGTGATACCATCGCTGAAGAATTCACTGTCTTCGTCGGCATTCAGATTCTTAAACGGGAGAACAGCAATCGATTTCCTGTCTGCTGCGTGACTTCCTCGAACCATCAAGTACGTCAACGCGACGCCGACGACAAGAATCAGCGCGATGACTCCAGTGTAGAGAATACGCTTTGGAATCTTTCGTGGAGTCGTTGAAGGAGTGAACGATGGCGCCGAAGCCGGTGAAGGAACGGTCATCGCTGGAATTGTTCGGGACACCCGGCTCGTCTGTTTTTGCATACGGCGCAATTCACTGACCATGTCAGCCGTAGATTGGTATCGGTCTTCCGGATCTTTTTCCAGAGCCCGGAAGATGATTCTCTGCAGTTCATCCGGCGCTTCGATTCTGTATTTCTTCAGAGGCTCGGGGTCTTCGTTGATGATGGAATACATCATTGCCGCTTCGTGCTCGCCCCGGAAGGGAAGGTGGCCTGTGAGCATTTCGAAGAGGAGCGCGCCGAAAGCGAAAATATCGGATCTCGCGTCGACGTCGCCTCCCTGGATTTGTTCGGGGGCCATGTAGCCGATCGTTCCGACCGTCGAAGAAGTTCTCGTGAGCTTGAGTGAACCCTTGATCTTGGCGAGGCCGAAGTCCATGACCTTGACCTGGTTCTTGGCGTTCACCATGATGTTGTCGGCTTTGATGTCCCGGTGGACGATTCCTTTGCTGTGTGCCTCCTGCAACGCCTCGCCGATCTGGATTGCGTAGCCTATCGAGGTCTCCATCTTGGCTGAAGCCAGATCCAGCAATCGAATAGTCTTGCCGTCAACATATTCCATTTCGATGAACGGCTGCTCGCCTTCCTCATGAATCCCGTAGACCGTGCAGATGTTCGGATGATTCAAAACGGCAGCGGAACGGGCTTCCTGGAAGAAACGAGCGCGCTCATTATCATCGACAGTAATATGGGAAGGGAGGAATTTGAGCGCGACGAGACGATCGAG
>CAZOIM010000206.1:4372-6657 GCA_964579855.1 uncultured Ignavibacteriaceae bacterium
TATCATCGACAGTAATATGGGAAGGGAGGAATTTGAGCGCGACGAGACGATCGAGCTTGGTGTCATGGGCTTTGTAGACTACACCCATGCCCCCCTCACCGAGTTTTTCAAGAATCCTGTAATGAGAGATTGTCTTGCCGATCATAGCAGTGCCTTCGATAGTACAGCGTGTCCAACCCTCGTCAACATCAACAGAACTCTTTTTCAGTTTTGAATACCACGCGAAAATACGAATATTTTACGAATTGGGCTTGTGATAAGGCGATTTCCAAACTCGATCCGCAGTCCGCAAGCTGCTACAATATCGATCTTAATGACACTCCCACCCCACGTGCAACCCCGGATGGACGTTGTTGCAGGAGATTTCCCCCTTTTGTCAAACCACCCGCCAGTTACTGTGAAAAGGCCACTTTGTTCCAATCTGATGGAGTACGCGGAATTGCACGTTTTGACCGCAAGCAGATCACCTGCCTGTAAATCCTTCCGGCAGACTTCCTGCAATGACTCCGAAGATCGTACGATTGTATCAAGCTGAGAGCCTCTCATATGGTCACTATTGCTCCCTCGTGATTGTATTGGCAGACTGTCCCACCAAAGACGATTCGTGCGGTGAGATATGGATTACTTGGCCTCGAACGCCCAATCATCGCTTCGCCGGCTCATAGATGTAACGGCTAATGCATGACTTTGATGTAACCCCAACCTTGCTGTTGCTTGGAGATAATTTCATAGATCCCGTCGGGCACCGTTTCCACTCCATCGAGAAGCTGGCTTTTGTCGACCTTGTTGCTACGCAATGCAACAGCACAGGCTCTAAACTTTACGTTGGGATTCTTCAGCGCCTCTTTCACTTCTGATAGAACAGTGGATTTTTCCGGCATAACGAGCTCAAACCCTTTGGCATACATCACGACTTCCAACTCCGCTTTGGGATTTGCTGCGGAAATCTCTCTGACCCACCTCATGACGGCCTTCTGTTCCAGGCTATCACGACTGGTGAGGTCGAAAACTACCCTATATGGCCGATCCTGTGCGATTACAAATTCGAGACTCAGCACCGTAAGCAGCAGCACTAAACGAATGAGCTTCATAAAACACCTCCATTTTATGAGAAATGAATAAGATAAACGGGAACCCAACAAAAAGAACGATGTTGTAATCAAATCAGACTTGACACAGAGATCTCCATAATCATTTCGGAAATCTTGATCTAATGTTTTCCACACTCCTCGATCTGGTATTCATCGTTTGTTCACTCTTCGTTGTGCGTCAGGATTCCGATCAGCAGCGTTCCAACGTTGGCTCGCTCAAGTGGAATCTGTTGATCCCGGACACCGCAACTATGGTAAGAGCGTGGCAAGTGCCTCACGATCCGACAAATGATTCACAACATCTGGATCCACAAAAGGCCAAAATGATTCAACGAGGATTCAGACTATTTATGAACACTGCTGAAGCGGGTGCCCGTTTCTCCGGAGGCACGATGTCCTGCAACAATTGTCATCCTAATGGCGGCCAGCGGGAAAAAGCGCTGCCGTTGGTCGGCGTTGACCTTGCATTTCCAGAGTATAACAAGCGCTCAGGCCGAATGTTTTCGCTTGAGGAGAGAATCATCGGCTGTCTCCTTCGCAGCGTCAATGCAACCGGGACCAGAGATCAAAGCGTTGTTACAAGGCATGAAAACGAGCTTACCGGATCTACGCTCACCTCCGAGACCGAAGAAGTGCAGGCACTTGCCTCATACATTCGCTGGCTTTCTGCGGATCGCAAAATCCCGAAGAATATTCCGTGGCGAGGACACAACACCTTGCCGGTTTCAGCACTTATCCCGATTGAGAAACTCGATGTCAATACGGGAGAACGATTGTATGCCGAGAATTGCTCATCGTGCCACGGCAAAGACGGCCAAGGCGTCAGCATCGGCGACCGACGCGCCGGACCGCTCTGGGGACCGAATTCGTGGAACGATGGCGCCGGCGCCGCCCGAACCTATACACTTGCCGGGATGATACGAAATTGGATGCCCTACCTGAATCCAGGCAAGCTTACCGATGAGGAAGCACAACACATAGCCGCCTACATCACCTCGAAGCCCAGGCCGAAATTCCCGTTCAAGGACAAGGACTATCTGAAAGAAAAAATCCCTGTCGACGCCGTCTATTACCCACAACTTTACCCGAGGAACCCATTGCTCTCCCACTAGTAGGTGGTCAACCCGCCCAACAGTACGTGCATCCGTGTTCTTGAGCACGATTGACTGCAAGAACTCCAGACGGGACGATCTG
>CAZOIM010000207.1:0-6657 GCA_964579855.1 uncultured Ignavibacteriaceae bacterium
CATATTTCGAGCCTCCTCGAACACTTCGAAATCGTTGAGCGCGAGGAACCCGCCGATGTTCACAAGCAAATCCTTCTTCCCACTCATTGTGCACCCGTCCGAATAAGAACAAAGTTCGTGCAGAATATCGGCAATGGATTTGTTCTCATATCCCTTTTCCCGCGTTTTTACAAAATATGCATTTTCGATGGCCCGGGTTGCATCGAGAATAACCCGGATTCCGTGCTTCTTGCTTAGCTCGTAGACCTTTTTCAAGTTCTCGACTGAGACGGGCTGACCGCCGGCCATATTGACCGTCAGCGCCACAGTAATGTATGGAATGTTCTTTGCTCCGACCTTTTTAATGAGATCCTCATATTTCTGAAGATCAACGTTACCTTTAAAAGGGTTTGTATTATCAGGATCGTGTGCCTCATCTACAATCACATCGACAAATGTTCCGCCAGCAAGCTCTTGATGAAGTCGAGTTGTCGTAAAATACATGTTTCCGGGGATGTAGTGACCGGGTTTTATGAGAATCTTTGAGATGATATGTTCTGCGCCTCGCCCTTGATGCGTTGGAACGAGGTACTTGTATCCATAGTACTTTCGAACATTTGCTTCAAGGTTATAAAAATTCTTGCTTCCCGCATAAGCCTCGTCGCCCAGCATCATGCCGGCCCATTGGTAATCGCTCATAGCATTTGTTCCGCTGTCTGTCAGAAGGTCGATGTAGACATCTTCGGATCGAAGAAGAAACGTATTGTTTCCAGCTTCTTGGAGCGCGTTTACCCGTTCTTCAGGAGTAGTCATTTTCAGGAGCTCGACTACTTTTATTTTGAAGGGTTCCGCCCACGATCGTTTCCTTGATTGTTCCATAGTGTGTCCTTAATGTAGAAATTGCTGATTAGATGTGAAGGGGATAGAAACAAATTAAACGAAAATTGCCGCATATCCAAGACGGTTGCGATTGCGCTCTTGACGGGATGGCTGTATTGCAATTGGGAGGTCGATGAGCTATCTTGCCAGAAATGATTTCAAAGCAGACATTAGGAAAGCTGAAAAACATTGTCGGCATGGGGAATTATTTCGATTCTCCTGAAGACAAAATCGCGTATTCCTACGACGGAACCCCACTGCTTCATCAACTGCCAGAAGCAATCCTCATACCCCGAAATATCAATCACATTTCTGAAATTGTGAAGCTGGCGAACGAGGAGAAGTTTGCTGTAGTTCCGCGCGGCGCAGGATCCGGCCTAAGCGGTGGCTCGATTCCGGTCGAAAACTCCGTCGTTGTGCTCATGAATCATTGGAACAAGGTTCTGGAAATTGATCGAGCCAATTCCACAGCGTGGGTCGAACCAGGTGTAATTACAGGACAACTTCAGTCTGTGGTCGAGGAGAATGATCTTTTCTATCCTCCTGATCCGGGAAGTTCATCCATTTGTACAATAGGGGGGAATGTGGCAGAAAATGCCGGGGGTTTGCGTGGACTCAAATATGGTGTCACGAAGAACTACGTCATGGGCATGGAAGTTGTTCTTCCTTCCGGTGAAGTCATAATCACCGGGGGAAAGTCGGTAAAAGATGTTGCTGGATATAATTTGAAGGATTTCTTTGTGGGATCGGAAGGAACGCTTGGTATATTCACACGAATACTCCTGAAGCTCATTCCGAAACCGGAGACCTCCAAAACGATGCTTGTGTACTATGATAACATTCCTGATGCAGCGGATACAGTGTCGGATATCATCGCATCCAGAATTACACCCGCTGCACTTGAGTTTCTGGACAGTACAACCATCAAATGTGTTGAGGAATACGCACATCTCGGGTTGCCGACATCTGTCGGATCGCTTCTCATGATAGAAGTGGATGGTCGACAATCGGTGGTTGACGAGGATTCGTCGAAGATTAAATCGATTTGCACGCGCCATAAGGCGCTCGATGTCAGAGTTTCTGTAGATAAGGAAGATGCTGCAAAGCTCAGGAGCGCGAGAAAAGTAGCGTTTGCGGCGTTGGCGCGGGTGCGACCGACGACGATTTTGGAGGACGCGACTGTCCCAAGAAGTGAAGTAGCTCGTATGCTTGACCGAATTAATCAAATAGCGGCAAGCTATGGTTTGCTATTTGGGAATTTCGGACACGCTGGAGATGGAAATCTTCATCCAACGTGCCTTACCGATGAACGGGACAAGAACGAAATCAATCGTGCTTTGAAGGCATTCGATGAGATATTTTCCGCAGCAGTCAAACTCGGTGGAACAATTACGGGAGAGCACGGAACAGGACTGGCAAAGAAGGTATTCTTTGAAAAAATTGCAGGTCCAGCCCAAATCGGAATGATGCGTAGTATTAAAGCTGTCATCGATCCCAACTCGGTTCTCAATCCTGGAAAAATATTTTCTCTAAGCCCGCGATGCGAAGGAGCTATGCCGAGGTCCCAAGATCAGATTAAGAAATTCCTGGATTTGGGAGCATACACATAGATTTGCAGGCAACAACTGCCGAATCCCCAGAGCCGGCGCAATGCACGTTTTTGCCGGGGAATTCGGGAGAAGATCGACCGCGGAATCAGATTTTGGCCTGTCCCGGACAATGATCAGTCAGGAGTGGCAATTTGATAAGTATACAAAATTCTAACTATTGGTGATACTTGCTGTTTTACAAAGAGAGATCGAATACTGGGCCCTGATAGAATTGGTGATTCATCTAGTTTAACTTGTCCTGATATATATGATTAGCATCGAATATATGATTTAAATTCTGTCAGTATCTTGCCAAGAATGTCGAAAAGCCTTTCAGCCAATTTCAAAAGGTAATTTGAGCGATAGAAGTGAGAGGCCTCCAACAAGCTATGTGGATGCAACGCTATTCGTTGAAGAACTCAAGACGAATGGATTCCGAGCTTTGACATGCCTTCAACGAGCTCCATCAAGTGACGATACTCAAAGGACTTGTAATGCTCCAGAGTCAATTTGATGCTGCGACCAGCTCTGGTTCGCTTGAAAATGTTGTCACAAAGTTGTTGACATATAGCAAAGGTTCGAAACGTGCTTGGCCGGAACACTCAGAAAATTAGGTAGTAGATCAAAACTAGTGGTCTCTCACGGACGCTAACCCACTCTTAGATGATTCACAAATCAAAGTCACTTACATATTCATTGATAGAGGGTTATTGCCTATCGTCCAACGACAATTCTTGATACATAACGTGTTAGAAACATGATTCCTCTGAGAGACAAGAATCCGACGAAATTGGTGCCGTTTGTGAACGTCGCAATCATTCTCGTCAACATCATCGTTTTTGCATATGAAGTATCGCGTGGTGAGGCGTTGAATGAGTTTATCCGTCACTTTGCCGTTATTCCTGTGGATATCTCTGGGTCGATTGGCGGAAGGGGAATACAGTTTAGATCCATCGGAACACTTTTCACTTCGATGTTTCTCCATGCCGGCTGGTTGCACTTGGGAGGAAACATGCTTTATCTTTGGGTCTTTGGCGATAACATCGAGGACAAACTCGGTCACGCGAGGTACTTCTTCTTCTACCTAATTTGCGGCCTAATTTCATCCGTCTTATACATATACGTTGATCCGCAATCAACAGTACCAACGATTGGTGCAAGCGGTGCCATATCTGGCGTTTTGGGAGCATATCTTCTGTTGTTCCCAAAGGCACGCGTACTGACGGTAATTCCAATATTCATTTTCCTTCAGTTCGTTGAACTCCCGGCGCTTATTGTTTTGGGACTTTGGTTCGTTCTTCAGTTCTTTAGTGGACTTGCTTCGCTTGGATACGGAACTGCAGAGGCCGGAGGCATCGCCTGGTGGGCACATATCGGTGGATTTGTTGCCGGCCTTGTTCTTGTTTTACCTATGAGAAAGTATCGTTAGTGTTTAGAGTACAAGGAATTAGATGACAGTGCATGATACAACGGATATACTCAACGAAGACCTTATTGTGAAGTGCATGCATTGCGGTCTTTGCCTTCCGACCTGTCCAACATATGTGCTCACAGGTATGGAGAAGTCTTCTCCCAGGGGCCGAATACGGCTGATGAAAGCGGTCAAAGATGGGGATTTAGAAATGACCGAGGGTTTCCGCGATGAAATGAGTTTCTGTTTAGACTGCCAGGCCTGCGAAACAGCTTGCCCGGCTGGTGTCAAATTTGGATCACTAGTAGAATCGGCTCGGGCAGAAATATCCGCGAATAGGATCGAACCGTGGGGGAGCAGGCTCATTAAGAGACTCGTCTTCAAGGATCTCTTCTCGAATACTAAAATGCTCGTGAGATTTGCTTGGCTCATGCGCTTGTATCAGCATATAGGATTAGATTGGCTGTTTAAAGAAACTGGACTGTTGCGTGTTTTCTCAAAGCGCCTTCATGAGATTCAATTCCTCGCACCAACGATATCAGGTTTATCCTCAAGAAGACGGTTATCTCAGCAGTCATTAACACCTCATATGCCGAAATATAGGGTCGGGTTTCTCACAGGTTGCATCATGGATGTCGCCTTCTCCGATATCAACATCGACACCGTTGAATTGCTCTTGCACCACGACTGTGAGGTAATTGTGCCGCAGTCCCAATGTTGTTGCGGCTCATTACAGGCTCATAACGGGGACATGGAAACGGCTCGGAGCCTCGCCCGTCGCAATGTCGAAGCTTTCGCAGAGTTGAATCTTGATGCAATCGTAATGAATTCTGCAGGGTGCGGCGCTTTCATGAAGGAATATGGGGCAGTCCTGGAGGATCAGGCCGAGTACGCTGCTCCCGCGTTGGAACTGGGAAATAAAATTAAGGATATCTCAGAATTCCTCATTGAAATCGGTCTAAAAACTAATGGATCCTTGAAGCGAACCTATGCAGGTAAAAGGATCACTTATCACGACGCATGTCATCTTGTTCACAGCCAGAAAATCTTCGACCAACCTCGGAAGCTCATAAGATCTTTGCCTGGGATTGATTACGTAACGCTTCCAGAGTCAACTTGGTGTTGCGGTAGCGCCGGGGTATACAATATCACACACTTTGACACGGCAATGCAACTGCTCGATCGTAAAATTGAAAACATTAAGAGTATTGATCCGGACGTAATTGTAACTGGAAATCCCGGCTGCCTTATACAATTGGAGTATGGTTTGCGAAAGCAAGGAATGAACGTTGAGCTCTTGCATCTGGCTACCTTCCTTCGGAGAGCCTGTTGTGAATAGAAAGCTGCGAACATATCTGTCTGGTGGAATGGAGTATGCCTTCAAGGAGGGGGTCGATTGGAGGAACATGATGGAGGTCTGGGTGAAAGAAGAACTTCACCATTCTGTTTTCAATCCTAATTCGGAAAGCGAAAAATTCCTAAGAAGAAGGCTTCCAAAGACTGATCTCCGACGTCTGAAATTTACAAACCTCGGGAGGTATCAGAGAATCGTTCGAGGAATTGTCAAGGTAGATTCAGAGGAAATTGCGAAACGAACCGATTACGTAATTTGTTATTGGGATCGGAGTGCCCAGAGAGGGGCTGGCACCAAAGGGGAGCTGACAATCGCAAAATTATTCAATAAACCCGTTTATATGGTCACGCGGATGCAGAAAACAAGCATTCCCGGCTGGATATTGGGATGCACCTCGGAAATATTTCGTTCCTTTGGTGAGCTAAAGATATTCCTGAACAAAAAATACTAGGGAAAGGTGCATTGGCGTACAGCGTTATTATATCGACTTAAGGAGAATCGAACTGAAAGACTCAAGCTCCAATGGATACTTCGTTGATGTCAGCGAGCGATCACTATTGGCCCTCGATGGAATTGATGGACTTGATCTCCTCCAGCGGATTTCAACGAATGATGTTTCAAAACTAGAGATAGGGGAGCACGTTGAGACCGTCCTTACCAACGAAAAGGGTCGGATAGTCGATCTGCTGATCGTTCATAGAAAGTCTCCGACATCCCTCATTATTTCTGGTTTGTCTAATCAATCAGAGAAGTTGGCTGACGTGATCGGAAAATTCATCGTCATGGAAGACACGACATTGAAATTGTTATCTGGTGACTGGATACAATATCTCACATTTAACTTGCAGGACTATGGTGTTATTGCTGATATAGCTGAACCTAACATGATTGCTCTTCGACTTGAACATTCATCTGCCAAACAAGTTCTATTTATTGCTGAGAAATTGTCCAGTCGGCACCTCGACTCAGCATTTACGCAACGCGGAATTAAGGTTTGCACAAAAGAACAATACGAAGACTATCGAATCGTGAATGGAATTCCAGGGCATCCGAATGAGATTTCGCTGCAATTCAACCCGCTCGAAGTCGGCTTGGAATCACAGATTAGCTTTACAAAAGGCTGTTACGTTGGCCAGGAAGTGATTGCTCGGCTTGACACGTATCAGAAAACGCAGAAAAGGATCCGAAGATTCCTTTTGTCGAAGATGCCGTATCGTTTGCCGACAACCTTGTTTACCCAAGAAAGGGAAGAAGTTGGAATTCTAACAAGTTGTACCAGTTCTTCAATTCAAAATGGACGAATCTTGGGGCTAGGATTTGTTGCCCCAAACCAGGACGGACGCGAACTGTCATATTTGCTTCAGCAGGACGGCGTCTATGGCCTGGCAAAAGTCATTCCAAACTAGAGGTCTAAGCTTCTATGAAACACATCAGGGTAAGGTCTC
>CAZOIM010000208.1:0-6619 GCA_964579855.1 uncultured Ignavibacteriaceae bacterium
CAACGGGGCACTCAGACCCGCGGTGGATATACCGATATTTTCTACACGGGGGTGTTTTCCAAAGTGTCTCACGCTGACGTGGAGGCGCTCTATCCTTCCATCATGACCAGTCAGAACATCGGACCGAAGTCAGATCTTCTCGGTATTTTTGTACCAATCCTTGCTGAATTGACCGGGCTGCGAATCGACGCCAAACGCAAGCGGGAACAATCTCCGACTCTCGAGCTTCAGAATCGATACGATGCATTACAATCTGCTTACAAAGTTCTCATCAACTCATTCTATGGATACCTTGCATATTCACGAGCTCACTTCAACGACTACGATCAGGCTGACCGCATCACAGAACTGGGGCAGACCTACCTTCGGACCATCATCGATCAGGCACGATCCTCCAACGCCCAGGTATTGGAAGTAGATACCGACGGATTGTTTTTCATTCCACCCGACACTGTGAACGGAGAACGACAGGAAGAACTCTTTGTGAAGCGGTTGGCTTCCTCGTTGCCCACCGGCATCAATCTCATCGCTGCCGGTCGTTACAGGAAAATGCTCAGCTATAAAAGAAAGAACTATGCGTTGATGGACTACTCAGGGAAGATCTCGATCAGAGGAAGCTCTCTCATTTCGAGAAGTCTTGAATTATTTGCACGGAAATACATAGAACAATGCATCGAGTGCGTTCTCCTCGGCGACATAGAGATGCTCCATCGCACATATACTTCCATGCATCGACGGATCCTCACTCACCAATGGTCGGCGAGAGAATTCTGCAAAACCGAAACGATTAAAGAGGATCTTGAAATGTATGAACGTGAAATGAAGTCTGGCACTCGCCCCCCATCCCCGTCAATGGAAGCAGCAAAACGAGCATCACTCTATCCCCGGACTGGATTGGCAATACTCTATTACGTCACGGGAACCGAGGCAAATGTAAAAATTGCCGACAATTGCCGGGTTGGAGAAGAATGGGACTCAAATTTGCCTGACGAGAACACCCAGTATTATCTATCCCGGCTCGGAGAATACTCGGCCAAATTCAAGGATTTCTTCACTCCGAGCGACTATGAACGAATCTTCTCGACCGAGGATTTATTTGGATTTTCACCTGATGCGATCGCCATCCAGAATCGCGAATTGAAGCCACAGAAGCCCGAAATTCAGTCCGAGGATGGCGACAACGATTTTGCCATTTGGCTCGGCGACACTCCCGCCTAAGCTTGATTTTATTCCCAACAAATTGTATAATTTCGCCGTAATCAACTGCACCAAGTTGTTTCGGCAAAAACGAGGTTAGATTCCAAGCCTGGCAGTAGGGAGTGAATGATCTCTTCGATGCAAGGCTGTACCAGATGAACAGAAACATCTGTCTGTTCATGAGGGTGCCTGGGTTTTTCGAGAGACAATCTTGTGGTGTAATGTCCAACCCTATAAGGAACAACAACCTTATGGAATCTGGTACAGTGAAGTGGTTCAATAATGCAAAAGGCTTCGGTTTTATCAAGCGCGCCACCGGCGAAGATGTCTTTGTGCATTATAAATCCATCAGCGGAGAAGGCTACAAGACTCTCAACGAGGGAGACAAAGTAGAATTCGAAGTTGAACAGGGCCCCAAAGGCCTCCAGGCGGTCAAGGTCTCAAAAGCCCAGTAACCTGCTTTGAACAACAAAACCGTCGCGAACAATCTTCGCGACGGTTTTTTTTATTTCGTTTCGGAGCAACTCGTCCGTCGTTCTATTTTTCCTGTCTCTTCCGAGACCGAAGATACTCGACGATGGAAGTCGTCGAAGCTCCCGGCGTAAACAGTTCTCCCACGCCGAGTTTCTTCAGTTCGTCCACATCGCGTTTGGGAATTATACCACCTCCAAACAACAGTACATCATTCAATCCTTTTTCTTTCATCAACTGCAGCACCTTCGGAAAGATCGTCATGTGCGCGCCGCTGAGAAGACTGATCCCTATGGCATCGACGTCCTCCTGGAGCGCAGCCTCGACGATCATTTCCGGTGTTTTTCGTAATCCCGTGTAGATCACTTCCATTCCCGCATCCCGCAAGGCGGCCGCCACAACTTTTGCACCTCGATCGTGGCCATCCAATCCTGCCTTCGCGATGAGAACGCGTATTGTTCCTTTCATAGACATCTCCTGTTTCTTCAATGGTAGTGAAGTTGCTTCAGGAATTTTCGGAATGCAAGGTGAAAGTTCATGAGAGGAAATCCCACAACATTATAGAAGCAACCATTTACCTTCTTGACGAACACAGCACCATAGTCATCTTGTATGCCATACGCCCCTGCTTTGTCCATCGGCGAACCAGAGGCAACATATGAACGGATTTCCTTCAGACTGATCTTCCGAAACGTAACACGTGTTCGTTCCGTTCCCATCACGCATTTTCCCGAGCGGCAGTCGTTGATTGCGAACGCGGTGATGACCGTGTGTTCTTTTCCACTCAACATCCTGAGCATCTTGACGGCTTCCGCATGCGATCCCGGTTTTCCCAGAATGCTTTTTCCAAGAACGACAATCGTATCGGCGCTGATCACTATTGCGTTCGAATACCCTGACGCGACTTCCGCTGCTTTTGCAGCCGCGAGACGACGCGCATTTCCTTCTGGAGACCGGGATGCATCGAACTCTTCCGGTATGCGGCTCGGATGGATCTTGAATTTCAAACCCAGTTGCCTGAGCAAAACCCTTCGACGTGGAGATTGGGATGCAAGGATTATCTGCGGGATTTTCAAGATCCTTTACGTTCCGCCTCCAAAAATGGAAAAAGCGACCTCAACGTGTCAAGATCGCTTCCTTCGAAAATAGATTTCGCGTTCATTCAGCGGAACATGGCCTTGATGCTTCCCCAGGTCCGTTTATAGGTAGAACTTACGTGTGAGACAGTAGCCAGATCCGTTTCCGGCGGCGGGTTCTGACCATTGATGATTCGGATCTTGTATTGATAAATCCCCGAGGTCACTTTGAAAACAGACTTATCGACATATTCATACGTTGAATTACTTCCTTTCAACTGATCAATCGACGCAATCACTGCAAAATCTCCCGTCGTTCCTGCGCGCCGTATCACGTCAAACCGCAAGACTCCACTCTCATCAATGGTCGACCAGCGAACAACAATGTCACTGCCATTGCTGTATGCAACCGGCTTGTCTTTGATTACCACCGCGTATGCAGTCGCAAATACCACGGCAACCGCAGCAGACAACAGAAAATATCTCATAATGCTCTTCATGCTCAGTCGTAATATACCTTCCCCACAGTTAAATCTCAAGCGAAACACAAAAATTGTTTCTCACTCAATAAGCCAAAAGATGCCGTCTGTTGTTGAAAGAAATCGCTCAAACCATTTGACCATTGGTTTTGAAGATAAAATCCGAAAACTCGGAAACGGCCACTCCCGTCATTATCAGAATTGCCCCGAGAATCCCATAATTTCCGAGGCGTTCTCCGAGGACCAAATAAGCAACAATTGCAGCGATAACCGGCTCAACGGAAAATACAACCGCGCTTCTTGTGGGCGTTGTATCCTTTTGATATCGCGCTTGCACGAATAGAGCAATAACAGTGGCAAAAATGGCAAGGTAGAAGACTCCAACTATGAATTTTGAACTCAAAACAAGGTGAAAATCTTCAAAAAAGAAGAAACTTAAGGAAGCAAGTCCCGCCGTAACGCCAAACTGCATGAACGTCAGATGAGATGCCTCGCAATTTTGCGAAAAAATGTCAAGATAGACGATGTAGATAGCGAAGGAAAGCGCGCATACCAGTGTGAGCCCGTCACCTAAATTGAAATGCGATCCTGTCGGCGAAGTGAGGAAATACAATCCGGCCATGACAAGTGTGACTCCAACGAGATTGCCAACCTTTGGCGCTTTCCGTTCTATCGCCAGCTGACAGATCGGAGTGAACGCGACCATCATCCCCGTAATAAATGCTGATTTTGAGGCGGTTGTATAGAGCAATCCGACCGTTTGAGTAGCGAACCCTACGAATAAAAGAAAACCGAGGAAGGCTCCACTTAGTGCAGATCGTTTTCCTATAGTACGCAGCCTGGGAAGAAATACAATTCCAAAGATCAACGTGGCCAGAAGAAACCGAATTGATGTATAGAGGAATGGCCCGGCATCCTGCAGGACGAATTTTGTCACTACAAATGTACTGCCCCATATGAGCGTGATGAGGAGAAGATACGACTCCGCTTTGGTCTGCTTACTCATGATACTGCGATGAGGTAAAGATAACAGTGCGTTGAGTCATTCCGCGGAGGATCCCAATTCTTGATGAATAGAGAAGGCAGGTTCAGGAACGTTCAACAGAGGGATATGATTCGAAGAGCTTTCCCCACTGTGTCTGTTTTCGCCACTTGTTGAACGTACGCCGATCCAGGAAAGGCCACCGATAGTAATCGTGATATGCCTCGGAGCCAAAAATGAAGAAATTTACAAGAGGCGTGCGAAAGAAAAGATTTTGAAACCTTCGGAGTGGGCTGAACCATAAAAGGTCTCCAACGAGGCTCGCTCCGTTGTCACCAACGGAGAACTTCCAATCGACTCCACGGATATCTTCACCCACCACATTAATCTCTCGCACATCTCCGCATCCCAATCCTCGTTGGTGTGCAAGATTGATGTATTTGATGCTGAGCGGATCGAAACCCATCATTTTCGCTGCGACTGCGTCGATCGCAACCTGGTCGGCACTGGCAAGGATAACATTCTTTTCTTCCGGATACATTGTTCGCGGACCGGGTCCATTCCCGGCGGTCGTCCCATCCATCACAGCGAATATTCCTGAATGGATCTCTCTTTGGATCGCCAACAAATCCACCAATGTTTCGTGAATCCACGAATGAGTGTAGTGCCGATAGGTCGCCAGCAATCCGCCGAAGGCATTCTTCATTGCGCCCGTGGTGGTGGTGTAGATGTGGCACTTCACGGTGGGCAGGTGAACAATGTTCTTGCCAAAAAAATAGTCTGGAATTTTTATCCCTTCGTCGAAGATCTGATCGAGGACCAAGAGCGGCGTCTTGGGTTGGTAGTCGATCCACTTCATGTCGCCGTCTTTGAAATTGAACAGCGCTGGTATCTGATACTTACCGAGTATCGCGGTAAACTTGTTGAGATCCTCCCCTTTGAACGCGTCGGTAACAACAGTCTTGTTCTGCACGCACGAAAGGTTGGAATAGCCGTTCCTTTTGAGTCCAAGAATTACCGCCTCAAGCTGCCACGGTGTTGTGTTGGCTCCGGGGAACGGGAAATGCCAGGATATATTGTCTTTTAGAATCGTCGGTGCCTTCACATCCAGGGTCTTTTTCAATCCAGCGAGTTCCATGGCCCGTTGGGTGTCTTCGAGGACCGTTGAAGCAGAGGTTTTCACTACTGCGACCGTTGAGTCAATGTGCGAAAGTCCAGCGATTTTTGTCGGATTTCTTGGTTCAGGTAGCTTCATAGGATTTACACTAGGTTCTTTATCTCATTCCAGTAAATGATGATGATACAAGATGCAAACCAGGCGACCACATTAAGAATCATCGCGAAGTCGGTGCTGAAGAAGTGCGAAGGATTGTCCTCGAATTGCTTCTTGCGAACGAGGAAAAGATATCTAAAAATGCCGAAGAGCACAAACACGGTGGTAAAAATCAAGTTCTCGGTTCCGAAGATGGTGACCGTGCGGTCAGCCACAGTATACAAGGCATACGATATTGCCATTCCTGCCGCCGCGATCGTCATTAATTGATCCATCAGCGGTAGATCATATTCCTGCAATACTGCACGTCCCGAATAGCCTTCTGTTTGACTCGTCAGAAGCAATTCGCCCCGACGTTTTGAAAGGGCAAGGAATACCGATACGAATAGCGTGCACAACACCAGCCACGGAGAAATGGTGACAGCGATCGCGAAGGCGCCTGCAAGGACGCGGAGCATGAATCCTGCCGCGATCAAGAACACATCCAGGAGAATCACTTTCTTCAATCCGAAGGAATACGCGAGATTGATGAGAAAGTAAATGACAACCGTGAGATGGAATCTGTAATTGAGACCTTGTCCAGCGAGCAAGATGATTACGAAAACAATTATCAAGATCACCATTGACTCAGGGATAGAGATCGCGCCGCTGGCGATCGGTCTTTTGTTCTTTTTCGGATGTTGCCGGTCTGCCTCCCGATCGGCAATGTCATTAACGATATAGACCGCACTGGAGACAAGAGAAAAGACTATCAGGGCAAGGATCGTCGTCTCGAGGTATTCGACACCAAAGAGATGCTTGGAGAATATCAGCGGCGCAACGAGAAACGCGTTCTTGACCCATTGTTGCGGACGGAGGAGCCTGATTGATGCAGATAGTTTTGAACTCAAGACTGATACTCCCGATATTGATTCCGATACCTAAAAGACGGCAGGCTCTTCGTAAATGCCAAAGACCTCCGCAAGCGTGTTACACGATTCCCCCAGCGTGACATATGCCCGTGTACAATCCAGAAGTTTCGGAATGAGGTTGACGCCATCCTCTGCTGCCTTCCGCAGTTCAGTCAAAGTCCTCTCGACCGCAGCGGAATTCCTGCTTTGGCGCAGATCACCCAGTCTCTTCCGTTGTTTCACCTCGACCT
>CAZOIM010000209.1:0-6560 GCA_964579855.1 uncultured Ignavibacteriaceae bacterium
ACTTGTTCATTGGATTTCGTCTTGATTCTCCACTTCATTGCCAGAGATGTGTGAGCCGACAGGGAATCCGGAGGTCCGGACATCATCAATGTCGGATACCACCAGCGATCAATTGCATCCTGCACCATCCTTCGTTGTTCAGGCGTGCCTTTTGCCAATGCAACAACTGCGTCGTAACCTTGCTTGATATGGAATGATTCCTCGTAGCATATTCGCTTCATTGCTCTCGCATAAGGACCATAGGAACTCTGGGCCAGCATCGTCTGGTTGATAACAGCCGAGGTATCTACCAGCCATCCAATAATTCCAACGTCCGCCCAAGTAGGAGTGGGATAGTTGAATACGTTCGCGTATTTTGCCTTCCCTGCAAGTAATTCCTCGATCATCGATTCCCTGGATTTTCCCAGAGTCTCTGCAGCCCGATATAGCAATTGGCCATGACCCGCCTCGTCCTGAACTTTCGCGATGAGCGTGAGTTTCCTTCGAAATCCCGGTGCATACGGAATCCATTTCCCCTCGGGTAGTTGGCCGACAATTTCACTATGGGCGTGCTGACCGATCATCCGAATCAGATTTTTTCGGTACTCGTCGGGCATCCAATCACCCGGTTCTACCTTGTCGCCACGCGTCACCCGGCTTTCGAAATCGGCCAGTTTTTGCTCCTCAGTCTTTTCGTGCATCTCCAGACCTTCTGTTAGACCTAATTCCCTTTTCTTAAAATTAATATAAGAAATTTCGTATTTGAAGTAAAACCGCCATCTGAGTCTCTTGGTAATCTTGAAGTCTCCAGCGCATCCTGACTCATCATTCGTCCAATTATTCTATTTGTTGGGTATTGATACGATGACTTTGTTCCCCTTTCCAACGTATTCCAACTTGAGGTATTGATTTGTCAAAGCGATACCGCGTCCGTGATTGTCGAACACTCTCGATTCATCCATCTGGAGGTATTTCTGAAAATCGAACCCCGAGCCTTGATCCTCAATCTCGACGGAGATTACATTTTCGGATCTTCGGATCCGAAGTGTAACAAACAATTGCGCAAACTTGGGTAACGCCAATCTCCTCTCAACCTCCTGATTCAAAGCATTGTTCGCGACCAACGATGTTTTTTCCTGGTATGTGATTCCCAGGTTGCCGTGTTCCACGGCGTTCGTCAGGATTTCACTGATAATCAAGGCTTTTTGAGGAACAGCACTGGAATTCGCAATAGCGACGGCAAGGAACTCAGCTTCAGCTGTTGTTCTGAACCGAAATGTTGCCTCCACGAGTTGACCAAACGGATTGTCACTCTTACGAATCCGTTGCAGCAACAGTTCCTTTTGCTGAAGATCAGAGATCGCTGCCCTTACGATTGCGCGAAGAACTTCTGCTTCTATTGGTTTGGTCAAATAATAGAATGCCCCGGCATCGATCCCTTCTTTAATATTTTCAGGCATTGTCATCGATGTTTCCAGGATGACAGGAATGTGCTCGTATTCGGGTTCTTTCTTGATCCATTTGAGAAATTCGATCCCATTCATCTTCGGCATCTGCCAATCCAGAAGAACACTTGAGATCTTCTCCTTGGTGGATCGGATCATTTCTTGTGCTTCAATTCCATTTTGCGCAGTAAGCACACCATAGGAATCGTCTTTAAGCATGTGCTCCAAGAGAATGCACATGGCACTGTCGTCGTCAACAATAAGGATCGTTTCCATAGGTCGTCAGACAAAGTGAGTAATAATGCTTGCGCCGCGGAGCGACATAGCTTCCGTCCCTAACGAATTCAGAGTAACATGGCTATTCCCATTGTCACGATGGAACGCATGGGCGATGACAAGCGATAGGTATAATCAATCCTGAATAACCCTAAGATGCGACTTATTCCGAATCCTACTTCACTGTATATTCCGTTTGTAGGATGTATGGAGATGGGTGCCGAACCTGCATATTTCCACGTCTGAGCAATGTTTACAAACGTCAATAACTCTATGCTATTCTTGTAAAGAAACGGAATATCCATCCATAGAAATGGCACATTTCTGAAATTGTGTTCCAGTGCAATGATGCAATAACTGTCCCCAGCAAACTCATGCATTCTCGTACCACGCAGCGTTCCGCTGGGCGCATATCCCAGAAGCGGGGAATCGAGATGGTAGTATTGTTGCGGAGGCAACGTACCGAACGATACTCCCGAGGATATTCCCATTGTGAGTGTTGGAGGCAAAAACAACGATCGCAGGAATGTTGCAAAATGATATTTTCCATTCACTGTGACCATCGTGTAATCGAAGTTGCTCAGTATTTGAGGAGTAGTATAGTCAATATCCAAAGCTACGAAATCGCGTGGAATGATCGGAATTGGAATCGGCTCTTGTCCATAACGCGCCGTCAACCACACTTCCCGAAGAATGCCTTCTTGTATAGAAGGATTTGATTCATACATCCTGTTCCGGGCAAAAAGACTGTAGTTCGTCCTTTTGAATGCCGAGGACTGATCTTCGTTTCTGTACCCAATGAGACAATTCACTTCCTCAATTGGACTTGCAGAAACTGAGATGCCAAACCCCCTTGTATTGTAATAGTCAAAATAGTCGATTTTGTAAAGAAGCGTAGAAAACACGTTGCTGAAATCGTCCTGCGAACCACCTTCCAGAAAATGATTCACATCCTGATATGCTTCGAGTCTGATGCTATACTTCCGGTTGTGATCAATGAACACATCACATCCAAGCCTTAATTTTGTCTTTGCATCTGAGAATCCATAGCCGGCAGCAGCGTGCGTCCTTACGCTGTTCGTAAGGCTGTCGAGAGTTGAACTTATGCCAAGGAACAATCCTTCCACGCGATTAAACCTTACGTGTGGTGAGACAGGAGCTGCACCAAGCACATTGCCTATGGTTACTAAAGGTCCACTCGGTTGGAATTGTCGTTCCAGTGTCTGCGTGCTGTCCAATTTTTGGTATGCGATCGATTCTTCGCTTGTTAGCGGAAGAACGTCATGCTGTTGCCAGTATGTGGAATCATATGTATCGGCCTCTTGAAGAACAATGCGGCGGGACTTCTTGAATATGCTGTCTGGAATTGGAGGATTGATCCTGCAATCGTAAATCGATGAAATGGATTCAATTCCAATGCCCGGCAACTTCAAGCCGGTAATCCCCACCTGGAAGAATCCTTTGATGCGGATATCCACGGGCATCCAATATTCGCCTTCGAACAATGAAAATTGTTGCGCATAAGACAGACTCAAATCAGTCACAAATGGAATGGCAAATGCCTCATTTGGGGTGACGCTTATTCCTGCGACAGCATATGAACCTTCTGCAATGCTCACCACGCCAAGAAACAGCGGTACGAGACGTGACTTGGGAACCATCTTAATGTCGTAGATATCAGAACCCCGCTTCTGTCTTGTCCGTTCCAACTTGAAATCATAGTACTCGAAGGCATTCGGTGCAGTAGGACCGACGAATCGAAATCCAGCCAGCCTGATTTCATCGTCATAGAAGTTCAAAATCCCTCCGACACTTGCGAAATTCTGCGTTCCTTTGATATTTTCCGTCTGGCGCTTTTGTCTGATGACTTCACGAAGCGTGTCTCCTCGTTGCCAATAACAGGTGGAATACGACTCGGTGATGACTGCGATTGCGGTATCTCTTCTGATGAGCTGGCGTGTAAATGCTTCTAATTGATAAGACTTAAGCCTTTCTATCCACTTCTTTTTATTCTCGATGACTCTCCTCATGATACCCATGGCCGGATCCTCGCCTGTTACCACAACCTCTGCAAGCCGAACCGGTGATGGCTCGAGGTACACGTCTTTTTGCGTATTCGATTCGATAATACTACGGACCGAGTCGGTTTGATAGCCTACATAGCTGAACACGAGCGTATAGTTGCCGGGTGCCAACGAAAGGCGGTAGTCGCCTTGCGCGTTGGATATTGTACCTCGGGCCGATCCTGCAATGCGGATTGAGGCAGCAACAAGGCTCTCCCTGGTCTGTGAGTCGCGGATCGTTCCAGAAATGGTGTAAACCTGTGCCCATACGCCAATTGTCAGGAAAGACATGCAACTGATGACCAATATAGACCTTCGAGCGAATGAATTTTCCATTGGAATGTCAATAAAACATTTGCCGTTTAACAGCATCGATGACGCGTGTTTCGATTCTTCGACTCTGGAACCAACAAAAAACCGCCTGCAAATACACGGCGGTTGACTGAACCTGAACATCACTCCCGTCTGCGCTCCCTTAGCTTGATTTCCGAACAGCCTCAAATCTCTGGATGACACGCGCCATTCCAGCCCGTAATTCCATCACAATAGCAACATCGCCGTCAAGTTGTGCCAGCTTCTCCTGTGCCGCACTTAAAGCCTCCTTCTCCGAATCATAAAGTGCATTGAACATATTCTTCGGCACATCCAACGTTTTCGTGATCAGTATTCTGTATTTCATGAATCTCCCATGTGCGTATTTATGTAATTAATGATCTCTAAGGCCGCACTGATTCGTAGAGTATTTCAGAAACATCTTTCACCTGAACACTCTCGGATTGTTCTTTGGCTTTAACTCCATCATTCATCATAGTCATACAAAACGGGCATGCGGTGGAAATTACAGCCGCGCCGGTAGCAAGTGCCTGCTCTGTTCGTTCAACGTTGACCCGTTTTCCTTCCTTCTCTTCCATCCACATCCTGCCACCACCGGCGCCACAACACATACCTTTGCTTCTTGATTTCACCATTTCAACGAGATCGATCCCCTGGACAGAGTCCAATAACTCACGCGGAGCATCATAAACATCATTATATCTTCCCAGGTAGCAAGAATCGTGGTATGTCACTTTGGACACCATCTCTCGAACGGGTTTTATTCTGCCCTCTTGGAGCAATTGGGAAAGGAAATCCGTATGGTGGACAACTTCGTAGTTCCCGCCGAATTGGGGATATTCCTTCTTCAAAGTGTGGAAGCAGTGCGGACACGAAGTGATAATCTTTTTCACCTTGTACTTTTCAAGTGTTGCTACGTTTTCTTTCATCAACGTTTGAGCAAGATATTCATTGCCGATCCGCCGAGCAGAATCTCCGCTGCATTTTTCCTCTGTTCCGAGGATTGCAAACTTCACCCCGGCTTGTTGCATGAGTTTCGTCAAAGCTACCGATACTTTTTTATAGCGATTATCGAACGACCCAGCGCATCCGACCCAAAACAGTACTTCGACATCCGGTGTTTCGGACATCAACGGGACGCTCAATCCTTGAGCCCACTCTTCCCTGCTCGACGAGGAGAATGCCCACGGATTGAAGTTGGTTTCCAGATTCCTGAACAATGACTGAACTTCCGGCGGGAAGTTGGATTCCATGAGTACCAGATTTCTGCGCATGTCAACTATTGCGTCGACGTGTTCAATATTTACAGGACATTCCTGCACACACGCCATGCAGGTAGTGCACGCAAACAGTTCCTCCGGCGTAATATAATCGTGGATAAGTGATTTCGAGGTTTGCGTCTTTTCCACATCCGTTGGAGCGGAATCTTCCGCTTTATTCGAAAGGATCGTTGGGCCTTTTTCGGTCAACCGTTTTCGAATATCAACAATGATTTTGCGTGGTGAAAGCAGTTTGCCGGTAAGATTTGCCGGACACGACGCTGTGCATCTTCCGCACTCAGTACAGGTGTACCCATCAAGCAGCTGCTTCCACGTTAAATCTTCAATATCGGAAACACCAAATTTTTCCACCCCCTCCTCTTCAAGATTGATTGCGCGCAACGCACCTTTTGGTTTTGTCGAGGAAAAATATACGTTGGGGATTGATGTCAGCACATGGAGATGCTTGGAATACGGAAGATAATTCAGGAACCCAAACACAAGCACAATATGTGACCACCAGCAGATTTCATAAATTGTCTTCACTGATCCTGCCGATTCTCCGGCGAACAGCGGTACCACCAAGGCGGTGAGAAATCTTGGCTCCTTTATTTTGTCCAGACTCATTCTGGCTGCGTTTTGGCCCACCATGCTGACCATAATGAGGAGGATGGCAACAAGGATCAATGTTGCGTCGATGGAGCCGTGTCGATCTACCTGGAGCCTTTTTGGCCGGATAACATATCGTCTGTACAATGCGAAGAAGACTGAAAGGATAACGCAGCCGACAAAGAAATCCTGTACGACAATTAGGGGGATGTAGACGGGACCAAGAAGATTGAGCGAAAACCCAGGAAAGAGACCTTGGCCGATGGCTTCGAGCACGGCGAGGAGGAGAACAACAAAGCCCCAGAAGATCAAGGCGTGCATTATTCCGGGAAGTGGTTCTCTGAACAACTTCGATTGGCCAAATGCAACGACCATCATCTTCTTAAACCTCTGCCAGGGGTCATCGAATCGATCATCGTTCCTTCCAATTCTCAAAAGAAGGATGAGCCTTCGGACACTGAAGGCAAAAAGAGCGAATGATCCGACAAGAACGACGAGAAAGACGTAAATCCTGATCGACATTTATTTCAGAATGTTATTCTAGAAGCTCACTATGGAATTCATAACGGTCACCGCTTCCCCGGCAATGCTAACAC
>CAZOIM010000210.1:0-5308 GCA_964579855.1 uncultured Ignavibacteriaceae bacterium
TTAAGCCGATGTTCCGTCAGCTGCGCAGTATCACCGTGGAAATATGCGATGACTGCAAAATGGTTTTTGTTCGAATCCAATATCGGCTGGAAACCGGCTAAACCAAACCAAGAGAGAATTACCGAGAGGAGGATTATTGTGCGTGAACGAGGTGTGATCATGGCCCTGGTCAGCTTGAACTCTGGTGAATCCGTGGTAGGGCTAAGGTAGGAACCAACAACTGAAAAGGCAAGAATCGAAGTATTGGAGGGGTGTCTGAACTATCCCGATTCTATCCGGATGGAAGTGGTTAGCTCCGGGATGCAGTACTATTTTCGAACTCTTCCGAGATGGAGAAAGAGAGGGAACACGAATCGTTTCTTGCCCTCGTTACCCCACGATGCTCGAATCTGCGCGACAACTTCCTGAAAGGCACCGTCACCTTCCTGTCGTATCATGGTTTGCAGAGCCGACCAGGTCCGAAGATGACCGACGAGCTCTTCACGGTCCCACTCCGCGATGATTTCAAATTCCGGAGCAGGAATCCGATCGAATTCAAAAGGCAAGTCCTTATAGTGCGTGTAAACGTGTTTTCGTTCAGGCTCCCAATACCGAGCGAGGATGTCATAATTCCAGTGGCGGACAAGAGCATCGATTGGCGAATTGCAGTAGGCGAGGTCGTATCCCCAGATAGCAATCACAGCTCCCCTGCGTGCCACTCGCTGCGCCTCCCGGAAAAAACGTGGACCGTCGAACCAGTGATAGGCCTGCGCAACTGTGATGAGATCGAAAGAATTTTCGTCAAACGGAGTCTGTTCGGCGCGGCAGACGGCGTATTCTATATTGTCCAATCGAACCGCATGGCTCAGCTGACGTGCACTGATGTCAATGGCCGAGACTGTCCGAAAATGCAACGCGAGCGTCCCTGCGACCTGTCCGTTGCCGGTTGCGCAATCAAGGGCAAATTTTTTTTGATGAACGAAGTTCAGAATGAAGTCATACATCCCAGAAGGGTATGCAGGTCGGTATTTCGCGTAGAGTCCTGCCTGGGTCGAGAAAAGATCTTTCACACGGTCTCCTCACCGTGCAAGATTCACGGTCTCCCGTGAATGCATCCTGCACGAACAGCGTTCATCTCCGGGCTGCTTCGTTCGGAATCATTCCTCTTTGAGAGATTTACGGATCTTCCTTTTGAGATCGTGTATTTGCCGTCGTATAGCTCTCAAGTGTTTGTAATCGTGTTTCACGAGCGTGGCAGACCGCTCGATCTTGAGTTTCTTGATCTCGGCTTTGACCGCGCTCTTGTTGATTCCTACGACCTTGTGGTGTGCGTGCGTTTCGATACCGAGAGCCTTGCACAGAGCAGGAAGAAGTTGCTCCTTATGCATGACCAGATGCCCCTTTGTCGCCTCGTGATCAATACCATCTGCTATCTTTCGAAGTTGGACAACGGTCATCTTGCTGAGTTCTTCATACGTATACGCCATATGTTCACTCCTTGCGATAGTATCACGTGGTGTGTTTGTACAGGCGGGCTACCTACTTCTGCGTTGATTGTCCCTTCTTGCGAAGAAAGGTTTTTTGCCAGAGTTCTCCCATCCACGAGCCGAGAAGAGAGAGTAAGAAAAAGAAAACGAGGGTCGTCACATTGTCACGCACTTGCAGGTGAAACGTTCCACCGCGGAGCACTCGCGCCAACTCACTCATGAGAACTGCGAGAACGATGAATCCGAGGCTTCCGACGACCGGTTCCCAGATCGTGACGCCCTTGGACATAAATCCCGCCAATCCGGCCGTAATGATAATACCGGCAAATACCCAGGTCCCACTAAACATCCTCTGAGCGTGGGCAGGAAAGCCGCTCGAAAATGCTCCTCCGAACAGGTAAAGGGGGACGAGATACAGAACGATATACATGATCATCGTAACGACGACCCAAACCCATTGGAATTTTCCCAATGGGATGCTGCCTTCCACCGATTCTTCACGGTGTTCCGAACTCTGTTGCAGCAATTCTCCGCAGACAGCCCCGACGAGCGAAAACGCGAAGAATACTCCCAGCACCAGCGAGAAGTTGTAGAATTGGAACGAAAGAAACTGACCGGACAATGCGCGTTCAAGGGAACGGACAAGGAACATCAGAACGACGGCGCCGACGGATGAAAGAACCGGCTCCCAGACCGTAACGCCTTTGGATTTGAAGCTTGCATACGCGGAAACTAGAAAGATGCCGCCGAGAAACCAGATCGCGAGTAGCGAATTGTCGAACTTGGTGGAAACGTGTGGCCTTAGGACTGAACCGATGAGATAGATCGGAAGGAAATAGAATACCGCATAGAGACCAAGTGTAATCCATACCCACTTCCACTCAAGCTTCTTAAAGCTAAGAAGGGAATCGGCCATGAATGCATCTCCTTTCGTTTAGTGGAATGTCCTCTTTCGTCGGATTCACGACGCGAATGGCTTTTGCAATGAACCAATGCGTTGAGCCTTTTTGAACGAAGTCGAACTGTTGAGTTCGTGTCCGGATTGTATCAGAACAACCAAGAATACCGATTGCTGACCAGATTATCAAGCACGTCAGCTCGTACTCTGTGCGAAGTCATTGATTTTTGTGGATGGCAATCCGCCTCGGCAGATACGGCGAATCTCACATTTCACACCGGCCTGCATTCGGATAATCTCCCGAAATTACGCGAGTTCTTCAACAGGCAATTTGCGTACCCTCTTGCCTGTTGCGGAGAATATAGCATTGCATACTGCGGGCGCCACTGGGGGAACGCCTGGTTCTCCGATTCCGCCCAACTCTTCATAACTATTGACAATATGTACTTCGACAATCGGCATTTCGTCGATTGTCAAAATGGGGTACCCGTCGAAGTTACTCTGCTTGGTTCGGCCGTTCTCAATGGTGATCTCACCTTTCAGGGCCGCACTCAGTGCGAGGACGACGGCACCCTCCATTTGGGCCTCGAGCGTATTGGGGGCGACGGCGATTCCGCAGTCGACGGCAATCACGATCCGATGCACTTTTACTTTTCCCTTTTCGACGGAGACCTCTGCAACTTCAGCGACGTGTGATCCGAAGCAGGATGCGCAGGCAATTCCGCGCCCTACGCCTTTCGGCAGTGGTTTTGTCCAACCGGACTTTTCTGCTACCGTTTCGATTACCTTTTTTAATCTCGGAGACTTATCGATCATCGCCAACCTGAATTCCAACGGATCCTTCCTGGCCAAATGTGCGAGTTCGTCGATGAAGGATTCTACAACAAAAATATTTTGGGAACGATACACTGAGCGCCACGCACCGATGGGTACAGCCGTGTTGGCCATCACGTAACTCACCGATCGATTCGGAATATTGTACGGCATTTCCGTTGCGCCGCTGAGCGCACTCCGATCCATGCCATCTTTGAATCGGTCCGGCGAGCGCTGTCCGCCGATCGAAGGGCCGATCATCTTGTGTGTCCACGCGATGAGACGTCCGTTGCCATCGACGGCTCCGCTCAATTGGTGCCGGCTTGCAGGCCGGTAGAAGTCATGCATCATATCGTCTTCGCGCGTCCAGACAAGCTGCACTGGCACCCCTGCAACTTTCGATATCTTCACGGCCTCTTCGACGTAATCGTTGTCAAGCCTTCTCCCGAATCCCCCTCCGATGAGAGTAACGTGCACGATAACGTTTTCCTTCGGAAGTCCGGTGATCTCTGACGCAACATTCTGAGCTGATTGCGGGTTCTGTGAAGGGACCCAGATTTCGCAGCTTCCGGATCTCACATCGGCCAGACAATTCATGGGTTCCATGGGTGAGTGGGACACGAATGGGAGTTCGTAGACAGCCTCAATCTTTTTCGCTTCGTTCGACAAGGCCCTGGACGCGTCGCCTTCGTGTTCTGCCTCTACGCCTGCTCTTGAAGAGTACTCTTCGAACATCGTCCGGATTTTCTCGCTGCTCAGCGAAGAGTTTGGGCCGCTGTTCCATTTGATGTCGAGCGCATCGCGCCCCTGCATTGCCGCCCAGGTCGAGTCCGCAAGAACAGCAACGCCATTGTCGATTTGAATAATGTTGCGCACACCCGGAACGGCCTTTGCTTTCGTTGCATCAAAACTTGCGACGTTGCCACCAAAGACCGAGGACCGGGCGAGCGTTGCATACAACATCCCGGGAATCTTTGTGTCGATTCCGAACATGGCCTTCCCCGTCGATCGATCGGAAGTCGGAATCTGTTTCACCCACGTTCCGACAATCTTGAACTCTTTTGGATCCTTGAGAGGAGGATTCTGGGGAACAGGTACATTTGCCGCATCGTTGGCCAACGCTCCGAACGTCAATGATCGTTTTGTTGGCTTGTGTATGACCTTTCCACCATCTGCATAACACGTTGACTTGTTCACATTCCACCTGGAAGCGGCGGCGGCAATAAGCATTTCTCGCGCAGTAGCTCCAGCTTTGCGAAGCTTATCCCAGGACGTTCTGACTCCCGTGCTTCCACCGGTGCCCTGGCTTCCATACTTATCCGGGTAAGCATCCGCTTGCTCAACTTTAATCGAGTTCCAGTCTGCTTCCAGTTCTTCAGCGATCATCATCGGGAAATACGTTCGCGCACCCTGACCCATATCGGATTTTGCGACCGTGACCGTCACTGTACCACTTGGGTCGATCCTAAGCCAAACATTCGGTGCAAACGAATCGGAAGGAGTATTGGAATGAAATTCGCTCTTGCTCGATGGGATATAGAAGCTAAGGACGAGACCTGCACCTGCTCCGCCAGCGATCTTGAGGAAATTGCGTCGATTGACGGAGGTCATCATAGCGAACCTCCTTTCGTTGCGGCAAAGTGTATTGCCTTTCGAACCCGCTTATAGGTGCCGCATCTGCAAAGGTTGCCGGAGATCGCGTCATTGATGTCGGAATCGGTGGGATATTTCTTCTGTTTCAAAAGAGCGACGGCGGACATGATCATTCCAGATTGACAATACCCGCACTGAGGAACATCTTCTTCAATCCATGCCTCCTGAACGGGATGGAGATGCCCATGCTGTTCAAGCCCTTCGATCGTCAGAATCGTTTTACCGGCACACGTGGAAACTGGTGTTGCACACGACCGCGCTGCTTCACCGTCAATGTGGACTGTGCATGAACCGCAAGCGCCGACGCCGCAACCATATTTGGTACCGGTCAACCCCAGAGTATCTCTGAGAATCCAGAGAAGCGGGGTGTCAGGTTGCACATCGAGTGTATTTTTGATTCCGTTGACGGTCAAACTGATTGTCGCCATAGCAATCCTCCCTCCGTGTTGCTCAAACATCATGAGAAATCAGAATCACA
>CAZOIM010000210.1:5408-6506 GCA_964579855.1 uncultured Ignavibacteriaceae bacterium
AAGGAATGTTCAATATCGCCGCCAACGTTGGGGCGATGTCAACGGTATGGACGCTTCTATCCACAACTCCATTCTTTATGCCGCTTCCCCAAAAGACGAGCGGGACGTGAGTATCGTAGTCGTATGGCGATCCGTGTGACGTTCCGATTGTCGATGTGCTGATAAGGCAGTTCTCGCAAAACCGAATAATGAAATCTTTTCCGCGTCCGGCGAAATATCCGTGTTTGAACTTCTCCATATATGGCCGGTCGGGAATTGAGGTCTCCAGAAGCTCACGTCGAAAATAGACGTCAACGATTCCATCGATTTTCATAAGTCCCACCTTGACGCGGCGTTCGAGCTCGAGAGAATCGACTCCGACCTTCAACCCAACTGCGTAGTTGAGAAATTCGTCTGACTGAATGATGTGATCAGTGGTGTTCAATTCCTTCGCGAGCGAACGGTCGAGAACTTCAATGCCAGGATTGATCGCCGTTTGAGGTAATATGCGGCGGGCATACTTATGCTCTATTTGGTTGGTATATTCCGGCAACGGCAGCACAGCGTGGTCTGCACTCAACGCTAACAGTATCTTCCCCCGTCCAACCAGACGCTCCACATCCGACAGAAACGACCCTAGGGATGCATCCAACTGCATCATCTGATCAGCCATTTCCCGGCTGTTAGGTCCAAATGCATGTCCAATGTAATCCGTACACGAAAGACTAATGCAAAGCAAATCCACAACGTTGCGTTGGCCAAGTTTTTCGGCCCGCATGGCAGATCGGGCAAAGTCAAGAAGCAGCTTGTCACCATATGGACTTCTCAGGATCTGTTCCTTCACTTTCGTGGGGTTGAACACGTGGGGAAAAACTGTAGAACCGTTCCACTTCATTTCTCCTTCGATGGAATCGGGACCGAATTGATCGTAAAAGTCGGAAGGATGCAGCGTTGTCCATTCTTCCGGAACGTTATTCTCAATCCAATGACTCTTGTTGAATGACTGAACCCATCCCGGCTCCAAATGAGTATAATACTCCGATGTGACCATATGACCCGAGTGAGAGTCGTACCAATACGCGCAATTAGGGTGTTGACCACCCATCAAGATGGCGGCCC
>CAZOIM010000211.1:0-6435 GCA_964579855.1 uncultured Ignavibacteriaceae bacterium
ATTGTTCTTCAACTTCTTCGCGAAGCAGCACACAATCAGCCCCCACAGGCATGACAGCTCCGGTCATAATTTTCGCACACTGATTTTTGCCGATTACCTGCTGCGGCTGAACACCCGCCGGGATCGTTTCAACAACCTTGAGCAGATTGCCGATCTCCTTTCTTTTGCACGCATAGCCATCAACGGCAGATTTATCAAACGGGGGCATCTCGATATCCGATATCACTTCCTCACGTAGCACTCGGTTCAGGGAATCAGTGAGATCGACGCGCTCGGCGTCAAGTAGAAAACAACTTTCACGGATGGAATTAATTGCATCTTCGAGCGTGATCATTGCTTCGATTCTCCCGAACTGTAGACCCTGCAGGAAGAAGCTTTGAAACTCACCCAAACCTCTTCTCCAAGTTCAAGTTGCAGAGATTTCCTAGCGTCGGAGGAGATTGTTACCACGAGATCGCACCCAACATCAATAGTGACCTCCACACCAAGCCGGGCGTGGGCAATATCCTTGACGGTTCCCTTGAAATTGTTCCTGTTGCTGACGGCTTGTTGACTGTTCGCAATGCTGATTTCATCAGGACCGATCATCAGGAATGCCTCACCGTCGGCAACCTCCGTGAGACATGAGATTTCAAGTCCCTTCATGGTAAATGTCTTCAGCTCCACGCTGGGAGCACCATGGAGGTAACCACGGAGAAAATTCTTGACACCAATAAAATGAGCGATGAATTCGGATTTTGGACGCCTGAAAATTTCTTCTGGCGTATCGATGTGGACAACCTCGCCATGTTCCATGATCGCAATTTTGCTGGCAACCGAAATTGCCTCTTCATAGTCGTGCGTCACGTGAATAACCGTGATTCCCTTGCGGTTGATCGTTCTCAGGAGAGCCCTCAGTTCGCCTCGCGCTTTGGTGTCAATCGAAGATAGCGGCTCATCGAGAAGAATGATGTCGGAATCGGCAGCTATGCTTCGTGCCAACGAAACGCGTTGATATTCACCTCCCGAAAGCGATTCCGGTTTTCGCCGAAGTTTGTCGTGAATCCCGACGAGATCAGCCGCACTGATCACTTTTTCACGGAAGTTCCGTTCTTTCCGACTCTTCAAAGGATACGCGATGTTCTCGTACACGGAAAGATGCGGAAACAAGTCCGCATCCTGATAGACGATGCTGATGTTCCTCTTTTGGATTTTCTCTTTGGTGATGTCGGTGCCACGGAGAGTTATGATCCCGGTATCGGGATTGCGTAAGCCTGCGATCGTTTCCAGCAGAAGACTCTTTCCTGCGCCGGATGGTCCAAGAATGACGAAGTAATCACCACGATCGACGGCAAGGTTGACGTTCTTGAGTCGAAAACTTCCCGCTGTGACGGAGATGTTATCGAGTCTCAACATCACGAGCCTGCTTTCTGACGGTCCGAAGCACAAGGAACAGGAAAAGGCACACGGCAACGAACAATGCGGCGACGGGCAGCGAATACTCAAGTCCGTACGACGTGAATCGTTCGTAGATCATCACGGGAGCCGTTTGTGGATTGTAAGCAATGATGATCACCGCTCCGAATTCGCTCATTCCCCGCCCCCACATCAGGATGAATCCGGAGAGGATCGATCGCCACGCGAGTGGAAGCGAAATGGTGAAGAATACTCTTGCCGGCGAGGCCCCGAGCGTCATCGCAATTCTCTCGTAGCGTTCTGGAACGGCCACAAACCCGTCGCGTGCCGCATTGATCAAAAACGGAATGCTGACAAATGCCATTGCCAGAATGATGCCGGCAGGGTGACCTACAAAACTCAATCCGATTGAGTCAGCCGCTTGCCCAAGCGGACTCTCTCTGTTGACTACTCCCAAGAGCGCAATTCCGGCAGCGGAATGGGGAATAATGATCGGAACATCAACGAGACTATTCACCAGGTTTTTCAAGGGGAATTGTTTCCGAGCAAGAACATATGCGAGCGGTATGGCCAGAAAGGAAAAGAGGACAGTGCCAGCCATCGAGGTCCACAAGCTCAACCAAATGCTGTCCCGGACTTCTTTCGCGGCAACTGAATCGGAAAGCGCATGGAATGAAGTGCCAAGGTACATCCCCGCAATAGGTGCAACGATGAACAGCAGAAGCAACCCGCTGAGGAATGTAAATACCAGCTGAAGAGTGCGGCTGTTTCCAAAAAGAGAATTCACGGATGCCTGTCTTTTGGATTCTTCGCGTATTGTTTCAAGTCACTGGGAAGCTTGTCGTAGCCGGGACAATCAGAAGGAACGACGATGGGCTGGCCCATATCCGCCATGACCTTCAGTCCTTTGTTCTTATCCATCAGGTATTGGACAAATGCTTTTGCCAAAGTAGGGTTGGTCGAATTCTTAGGGATTGTCACTCCATAAACCATGGAGCCTCCAACCTGAGTGACCTTCTGGCCGGGCTTCTTCCCGTCCAATTCGATGGAGACTTGCCTGTAGTATCCTTCCATCTCAGGGCTTTTGAGATTGATTTCATCGGGAAGGGTCAGATAGTTTAGCCTGTGTTGCTCAGCGACCGATCGATAGATGAAAATGTAGTCCAGTTCCCCTAATTCCAGCAAGGCGAGTAAGTCGACTTCTTTCGGTCGCACGTATTCGGCATTCTTCCTCAGGAGTCTTTCCGTCAGCCCCGGTTTCCCGTAGAAAGTTTCAGCGAGTTTCATCGTCAGGATTGTACGGTAGCCGCACGGATCGGCATTCGGATCGGACCTTCCGTACGAGACTGTCTTGTCCTGGAGAACATCGAACCAATTCTGTCGAGTAATCTCGTTCGCTCGTCGTGATTTCTCTGTGTAGACAATCGTCATTTCATTCGTCGCAAATTTCAAATTCCAGTCTGCGTAATCGGGGATTAGCAGATTGTCGATGACCGCATAGTCTGCAGAGGCAAACACATCGCACGGTTGATGGAGTTCCGATATTTTTCTCGCACACTCTCTGCTCCCGGCAATTTCCCGCAACACCTCCACGCCCGGGTTTTCCTTTATGAAGCCTTCGATGATTCGATCGAACGGTACGGTCAGACTACCTGCGTGGAAGATCGTCAACCGTTGTTGTGCACTCGCGCTGTTTTGGCAGTTGACGGAACTGATGAGGATCGACAGCATGGATACGAACAACGGTACCACAAATCTTTTTGTCAAACTCACTCCCATTCATTCACTTGATTCAAAAATCTCGTCCTCACAGTGTAAGGATCATTTCCTTTTTCAGCAAATCGAGCTAGAGCTTCCCAAAGATAGGAATGGCCAGGTTGGGTTTAGGTCGATTCCTTGCTATATTTTCATCACTATCCTGGCAGGTTTTTTGTCTGTTGTTGAGCAAAGGACTTGGAGATCGAACATGGAAATTATGGATGACGTCGAAGCAGCGAAATTGGTTCAGGAACTCAGGTACGAAATCACCCCGATGAAGAGAGGCTATTCGGACAAGACACTGTATATCAATTTGTCTGACAACTCCATCAAAATCAAAGATGTCCCATTATCGATGAAAGAGAAATTCATTGGAGGCAAAGGATACGGACTCAAGTATCTTTGGGAAGCCACGTCTCCGTCGACGAAGTGGAACGATCCTGAAAACGAAATCGTGATATCAGGCGGACCGGTGTGCGGCGTGACTCAATATTCAGGCACTGGAAAATCTATTGTCGTCACGATTTCCCCTCAGACAGAATCTGCCATGGACAGCAATGTCGGCGGGTGGTTTGGGCCTTTCCTCAAGATCTGCGGATTCGATGCGATAGAACTCCAGGGCAAGGCCGAGAAGGATGTCATCATCGTTCTCGATGGCCGCAAAGGCGGCAGCATACGGATTGAAGAGGCTACGGATGAACCGATCAACAGTCACGAATTGGCAGAGCTACTCACGGAACGGTACAGCCAGTCCGAACAGGACAAGATGAAGGTCGCTGTTGTCTCCACGGGCATCGCCGCGGAACATTCGTTGATCGGCATGCTCAATTTCAGCTTCTATGACAAGAAAAAGAAACGCGTGAGGCTGAAACAGGCGGGGCGGGGGGGCATCGGTACCGTGTTCCGCGACAAGAAGATCAAGGCATTGGTGGCCCTTGTGCCCAAAGTCGATGCAGATGTGAACAGCGTCGTTGATCTGAAAGCGATCATCGAACGCGGCCAGCGATTCAACAAGGAAATGAAGGAGCTCGACGATCAGCAGAACCAAATGAAGGCGAAGGGAACTGCACATCTCGTAGAAATTATGAACGACTATGACTTGTTGCCCATCAACAATTTTCAATACGGCAGCAATAAGAACGTGATGGGATATATCGATTCCGAAACGTGGAAGTCACGCTTCGAACAGGGATCGTTCGACGGTTGCTGGCTTGGATGTCATATGAGTTGTGCCAAAGGGGTCAACAACTATGTGCTTCGTTCGGGTCCCTACAAAGGTGATTGTGTGATCGTGGACGGGCCCGAGTACGAGACTGCCGCCGGTATCGCTTCCAATGCTGGCATATTTAATCCGGACTATGTCATCGAAGTGAATTTCTATTGCGATACCTACGGAATTTGTACGATTACGTGGGGAACGACGATTGCATTCCTGATGGAGTGCTACGAGCGTGAGATTCTCAACGAGGAACGTACTGGAGGACTCAAACTGAATTTCGGAAATGCGGATTCGGCCATGGAACTCTTACATCAACTTGCCCGTGGGGAAGGCTTTGGCAAGACTGCAGGTATTGGCATCAGAAAGCTCAAGCGTCTGTTCGCGGCGAATGGGTGGGGAGAGTCCCAACTCCTCCAGGATATTGGCATGGAAAACAAGGGTCTCGAATATTCGCAATACATGTCAAAGGAATCCCTTGCACAGCAGGGGGGATACGCGATGACGAACAAAGGGCCCCAGCACGATGAGGCGTGGCTCATTTTCATGGACATGGTCAACAACCATATACCAACATTTGAAAACAAAGCTGAGGCTCTGTACTATTTCCCGATGTTTCGTACCTGGTTTGGGTTGTGCGGATTTTGCAAGCTTCCGTGGAACGATGTTGAGCCAGCGAACAATGCCGAAACGAGCGAACCCGCCAAGGTACCTGAGCACGTCGACAACTACATTGCAATTTACAAAGCTGTCACCGGGCGCCCATTCGACAAAGAACGATTGATCGAAGACTCCGAACGAGTCTACCAATACCAGCGACTGTTCAATCTCCGAATGGGTTATGGTACGAGGAAGTGGGATGCACAACCTTATCGTGCGGCCGGACCTGTCACGAAAGAGGAGTATCTTTCAAGGCAGGATAGATATGACAAGCAATTGAAAGAAACCGTGGGGTACGATCCCGAAGGCAAACCAATTGAAGAGAAGATGACAGTGATGAGAAAATACAGGGAGGGGCGCTACGAACAGCTTCTCGATGCAGTCTATGTTCGCCGTGGTTGGGACAAGAATGGCGTGCCGACGATGGAACGTCTTAAAAAATTGGGGATGGATTTGCCTGAGCTTGTTGAGCTACACGGAAAATATGAGCGGGGCGAGTTAATTCTCAGATGATCGGTGCGAGGATGAGCTTCGCAGCTCCTTGCGTTCGGAGGTTTTTCGCTTTGTTCAGAAACAACATTGGTCCTCAGGTGTAGAATAATGTGATTGGATGAAATGACGGGAATTCCTAGAACCAACGTTAGTGAAATGGACGGACGATCGGAGCCCGGATCTCTAACTTTTGTCTGGGAGAGCAAAAGCAGATGAACATTATTCTGAACAACAGGGAAGAAAAACTTCAGACTGCTAAAGAATCGCTCACGATTGCTGAGTTGCTCGTCCTCAAGAATTATTCGTTCAAGAACCTCGTCATCAAGATTAACGGTGAATTGGTCAAGCGAGATAAGAGGGAGACATCGACGCTTAGAGAAGGTGATCGGGTTGAGGTGATCCACATGATCAGCGGGGGATAGTTGCGATCCATCACCTGGTTTCCGCCCCACGCCTGATGGAATGTAATCAAATTGTTTTATTGAGAAATCATTCCTAATTTGGTTCGAACCACAGGTTGGGTTGCGTGAGCCTGTGGAGTGCCTTGAAGCCGGAGAGAAGATGGATTACAGCAAGTGCTCGCAGTGTGGTGATGAAGTTACGGAAGACAGCGATTTCTGTCCACATTGCGGAGTTCTCTTCCCACCTGCTGCTAACGCCCTTTGCGACACTCACCAAACGTCAAACGCCGTTGGAGTGTGTATAATCTGCAGGAAATTGGTTTGTCCGAAATGTTCGAAGAACGTTCGAAAACGTACGTTTTGCCACGACCATCAAGACGTGGAAGTGCAACAAGACTGGGCGGCAGTATTTGAATCGACCGAGGTCAACGATGCAGAATTGATCAAAGCAGTTCTGGAGAAGGCTCAGCACCGGGTTCTTGTTCAGAATTTTGGATCAATCGGATACGCATG
>CAZOIM010000212.1:0-6428 GCA_964579855.1 uncultured Ignavibacteriaceae bacterium
GAGCATGCCGGTGTACACCAAGTACGATCCGCTGCCGGCAGAAGGAACATTCGTAAATTGGGTTCCGTATCCGATTTGAACGGATGCGCCATCATAATTCGAAGTTGTGCCAGCAGGGGTTTTTAAAGTAATACCCGCAGCGGCGAAATCAAACGTGGAAGCGCCACTGCCACTCTTGTAAAGAGTTGCGTTGACTTCGAATGTACCTTGTTGTGGTAATCCAAGAGTCAAGTCGGGTGCAGGGTAGCACGAATCTGTGGAAGCCGCAGTATAGACAACGATTTCTGCGGTGCTGATCAAAGCACCTGAGAGTACCGATGCGACCACGCGAACATTGGATGATGGGGCCGCATCGATATCATAAAATCCATTAGCGTCTGTGACGCCCGTGCTGCCTGGGAACGCTTCGACGTTTGCTCCGATTGCCGCTGTGCCACTGCTGTTCTTGACATATCCAGAAATGCACGCACGCTGATTCAAGGCAGGGGCTCCACCATACCACGAAAGGTGAAAAATCGTTGCCTTGATCGCCGGTATAGTGTTGTCAATGGAGGATGGACCTACCACTCCCGGTACAGGAGTCTTCCATTTTCCATCCGTCGGATCGTACACATAGCACTCGATGGGGTCGCCGTTCCTGTATCCTGGCTTGCCGCGAAGTGAGGCAGGAATCGGCAGTTCAATATTTGCACCTGCAGACGCTGAAGAATTGAATTGCAGCACGTTGCCGTTGGCGTCCTTTACGGTGTATTCTGCGAATGAAACGGGCTGTAGGTATTTGGCGTTGCCGTTTGCATCGATTGCCTGCAAGCCTCCGGGCAATGCCCGAACTTGTTCTGTAGTAGGATCGAGCCCGGTAACAGTGACGCTCACATTCCCGGTTGTCGTGACAAAGCCGGAAGGGAGCTTCAAGACCGCGTTCGATTTGGTATCAGTGACGGTCCCACCCGAACTCACAGGAACTGTCTGTGTATTCCCGGACTGCAGGAGATTAACCGAAACATTCTTTGACGTTCCCGATGCCAGATTAACGACAACCTGGTTCAAGGAATATCCGGCCTTTGTTACATTAATGGTTTGAGAAACGCCGGCTGTAACGGAAAGTTTGAACATTCCGTTCGCATCGCTCGTGACACTGCTGGCGCTTCCGGCAACTTGCACTGTTGCGCCCGCTATTGCGGGATTACCGGTGGCCCCGGCATCCTTCACGACACCGTTGACAGTCGTGTTACCCCCGGTCGTTGGACCTGGCGCCACGGGATTGCTGCTCTTCTTGCTGCAGCTCGTTATCCATATTCCAATGCCAACCAGGAGCAGCATGGAAACCAGGACACGTGTTGATGAATGAATACGATTGTTCATTGAAGCCCTCTATAAGTTTGTGATTGGGTGTTGAACTATTGTCTGAGTTGCCGGTCGTCGACCGGAAGAAATGCATACGCGCCAAAAAGCATCTTATGCTTCTGCTGTACTTTTCCCGATGCTACATCCACGATATCAAGTGAACTTTCTCCTCCGCAAAGCACGTAGAGCGTCTTTTTATCCGCCGAGAATTCCAACGAGGTCGGGTTGGAATCGACATCTATTGTCTTCTCGACTTGCTTCGAGCCAAGGTTGACAACGAGTACACGGTCTGTGTAGAAACAACTCACGAAAAGCAAATTGCGTTCCGGCTCAAGCACCATCATTGCAGGACCATTTTGCACAATCAGAGAATCAACGATGACCTGCCTGGCGACGTCGACAACGGAGATCCTGCTGCTTTGGAAGTTGTTGATATAGAGTCGTGCGCTTGTCGGATCGGCCAGCAAATGCCACGGGTATATTCCGGCATTGATCGTTTTCAACAATGTCCCATCGCGTAAATCGACAACGATAATGAGGCCTTGTCTGCTTTCGCCGATTTCATTCCGGCAGGTGACAAAGCATTTGGATTGATCCGGCGTAATCCAGGCTTCGATGGGGGAGTATTGGGCCGGTATCGGCAATGGGATTTGACGTTGGACCACAAGTGTTCTTGAATCAAGAAAAGTAACGTTCCGTCCGCGCAGGTGGACCAGGACAATGGTCGAGCTGTCATTCGTGAATGTTGGACCAAATGGTCTTCCTCCAACGGAACGATCGTGGCAGTCATAACAAGCCTTGTGGGAGAATGCATTCACCTTTTCATGCATCAATTGGGCGGATTGCGGGAAAAGCGTATCCGTGAGGTATGTATGCGCAAATGATGCCGGGAGTGCCTGAACCGGATCGCGATTGAGTATTTTCCAGGCAACGGAATCGCTGCGCGCTGTGCTGCTGTTGCTCGTCTGACCCATGCCCATCATGTTCGAAGCCGGAGATCGTGAGGCGTAAAGGTTTGCAGAATCTTGTTTCACGAAGGTTCTTGCATATTCCCAAAACTCCGGATTCTTCAGGTCATACGTTGATATACACTGAGAGCCACTGTTGACCACATAAAGAACGTGTTCGTGCGAAATCAACATGTCGTGAGGAAGTTTGTGTGTCGGCACGGCCCCAACGATCTCGTTCGTTGCAAGGTCGAAAATGGTGATTCGATTCAGCGCAGGATGGGTGACGAGCATGTAATGTTGGGGCGGAAAGGACGAGATACTCCGTCCACAGTGGGCGTTAAGAAGACCCAAGAATGGAATGCAAAAAGACAAATACCGGGCTGCGGCTCTTCGCATGGGGCTCGTGTTGAAATTCAAGTGTTTGGTAAGGAATTCCTGGGATAGAAGCTCCTCGATGCTAGTGGACACCGAGCAGCCTGGGCCATGGTTTTGTCACAACGACTCCATCAACTTCATCGATTACGACAAAACCCTACGTCACAACCTAGAAACTTAACACGAGGCGCACACTCGTAGTTCCGCGTTTTTCAAGCACCTACAAGTTCTTGTAGGAGCTTGGGCCGTATTTGAGTGATTTCAATCACTTTCAGGTTCAATTATGGTACAGAGAGACCGCAATCTTGAATTCGTGTAGACTGGCTTGGATTGGTCGGCGCTAATCTCACTCAAGAATTATTTGGTGATAAGACTGTTTGCTCAAAGACACTGCAAAGGTTCAGGGATTTCATCAAGTGACACTCGAGGCAGAGATCTAAATCCTTTTGCAAAGGATCAAGAGACGTATGCAAAATTGAAACGTTAATGGAGGGACGACCGAATATCATAATGCCAGACCTTACGGAAAATGTGATTGCGAAGACTCAAAGACATTCAGCTATGAATGTGATTGTCATTATTGACAAGAGTCTTGTATTCGGATGCGCAGACTATTCATGACGAAAATCATCGCACAATCCCCGATACAGAGTGTCGAAAAACACTTCGGAAGGAGGGAGCGAAAGATCACCTGCCCGCTTCACTGACTAAATATTGCTACACCTTAATGTCCCCTTGTTTCGATATCAAAACCTTGCATTTCACGGATGTAATAGACAGATTTGGTAAGAATTCTTACCCCATGACTTCACGAAATGCAGACATTTAATGTCTCATGATCTTGTACCAAGCACGTCCTGATCGAAAGGTCTGCCCCACATGGAAACCAAACCGGATTTGACTCATAGCATTATTAACGAGCGGCTCAGGTTTGTTGATGTGCTCGTAAAGGCAGGCCGTTACGGTGATGCTGTCAGAGAAATTGCCGAGATTAGACTCATCGAGCCCGCAAATGTCTACGCGCAGGCCTACGAAGAGCGCTTGCAGACAACGAAACCACAGCACGATGGGCAGACAGGATTTTTACCTACCGAAGCTATCGTTACTATCCCAATCGTGTCACCTGAATTGATCGCCCCTGCATCGTTCAAGGCTGATCAAAAAAGAGAAACACAAGAAATCGCCGATGGCACGTCCAATGAAGTTGATAACTGGCTTCGCACATTGGAAAGTCGGCGCCCGAAAGTCGATAAATCCTCAGAAGGGATACGACCGCCACATGATGCGAATTCAAGGGGAAAGGCAAACATCGTCATTGTCGATGACGACGAATTATTGCTGATGGCATTGGTAGAATTGCTGGAAGACAACAAATACAGAACAAATTCTTTTTCAAGAGCTGAAGATGCTTTTGAATATGTGAAAGGCCACAGACCGGATCTTGTCCTTTGCGACGTTAACTTCTCAAACTCGACGTTTGGCGGATTCACATTATTCGAAAATATGTCGAAGCTCGGCCATTTGCATAACGTCCCGTTTCTATTCATGAGCGGTCTGGTTGACACAGCCATCATTCGCGCCGGCAAGGAACTTGGCGCAGATGATTATCTCACCAAACCCATTGAACCGGAAATGCTTCTGTCGGTCGTGAAAGGTAAACTGCGCAAATACAAAATGATCGAAAAAAATCACTAGCCCATAGATCGGTCGAATTTTCCTATTCTCCAGTTCCTGCATCCGCTTATTCTCTCTGGCTTCCGGAAAATTCCATATAAACCGCCATCATACTAGCGCTTGCCAGTGATAGAATATACGTTCGAGATGCCGCTTCATTTGTTGCAAGTTCGTCTCAGCAACTCCGTCAGCCTTTTGGATCTTGTAAATTTTTTCGCCAAGGTGCAGAAAGATCCTCGTTATGGACCGACCTTTAAGAGTCTCTTCATCATTGATCCGGATGCCTTCCTTGTAAATTTTGTTCCCGCAGCGATTTCTAAATTGTTCCAGAGAATGGAGGACTCGATAGGGCCTTCTTGGTGGGCTATCGTAGCCTCCGACGCAAGTCAAAAATCAATTTTTACGAGCGCATTGCATGACTTTGTTTTCAAACGCGTCAAAATTTCGTTGTTTGATGATGAATTCCCCGCGCTTCAATGGCTCAAATCCAACTAGTTGATTTTCTCCATCGCAAGTTTGCCCATTGTTAACCTCTCCCTAATCAGGCACAGTTCTTCTAAAGAGATCCATTACCTTGAGAAAAACCCGGCAATTCGTTTAGGGTCGAAGATTTGAATTTCATGAAGAGCGAAAAGCGTTCGGACAAATAACCTCGGTTTCTTCGCATCCATCTTCAATTTCCGGTTCTTGCCTCCAATTCGTCGATTTTGGTAGCATACCCACCGACCGTCCTTCCCGGTTCAGTGGGATCGCGCGATCCACGGTGTATCCAGAATGTTTTCTGCTTCAGGACAGGATTAACTACTTTTTCATCCTTTCGGACTATTCCCGTCAAGTAAAATTTTCGCGAATCTGTCTCGTGAAGACGGGATTTGAATCATCAACAGACAGATATCAATCATGGCTGATCATAAAGATTTCGAAGACACCGCAATTCCGCATATGTCTCTCATGCGCAACTACGCTCTTCGCTTGACCCTGAATGTGGAGGATTCGAAAGACCTTGTGCAAGATACGTATCTCAGGGCGTACCAATATTGGAGTCAATTTGAGCTGGGGTCGAACATCAGGGGATGGTTATGTCGGATTATGAAGAATACATTTATCAATCAATACAGAATAAAGGGAAGAATCCCGACAAAAGTCGAGTATGACGAGACACGTTTTTCTTATGACACTCCTCAACTTCAATTGTCCGATGGACAACATCGAAGAGGAAAACCCTTTGATGAAGTCTTTGAGGATGAAATTGTCCGATCGCTTGAATCCTTGCCGGTCAACTTCCGAACAATAGTGGTGCTCAGTGATGTGGAAGAATACAGTTATGCGGAAATTTCAGAACTGATTGCCTGCCCTGTAGGCACAGTACGTTCCCGATTGCACAGAGGCAGAAAGGTCCTTCAGCAAAACCTCCGGGAATTTGCCGGTCAAAATGGATACTTCTCGCGATAGAGAATTCACGAGCCCGGAAATCGCAACAAGACCTGGAAGTAAAGAACCTCTTTTTCGGCATTATCTCCCTCGTAAGCGACTCTTCAATTTGCCAATCAATGCTCGTGGCATAGAACCATTGTCAATTCTGACAATCCTCTCCATCGAAAAAGACTTAATTCCTTTTTCATCCTTTTGGAGTATACCGGATTCTTGAAAAGATATCTAATCTCATCACGAGAGCGCTGAAATTGATAACAAAGAACAGCACAATTGAACATGACTGGAGAGCAACCGGGAGACAAAAAGCAACCTCCAGGAAATGAAGACGAATCTGCATCTGATGCCAAATTCATTGGATGGCAAAAGACTTCCAAAGGAGAATTGTTCGCTCTTTATAATGTTACGGCCGCGACGCATCCGCTTTTCCGCTCGACAGTTACAGAAAAAACCTTAGTACACAACAATTTGCAGATTCCGCAAATACCCGGCTCAAAGAATCAGTTCAGGGAGCCTGAAGAAGAATAGCATTCGTTGGGCGAATCAATGAGAAAGTATTTCTGGATAAATCACGACTACTAAATAACTATCAAGTAAGTGAGATTTGCGTGCGAGCAGTTTTATGAGCTGAGGGGCAGCGGGAGAATCCATAAT
>CAZOIM010000213.1:0-6424 GCA_964579855.1 uncultured Ignavibacteriaceae bacterium
AGCATATCCACTGCCTACCCAATTGCTGGGCCATTCTGTACCGAGACCGTATGGGGTGAACACTCCCAATCCAACCACCCACTTGTCGTTCAATGCATAGGAGGCATAGAAATTGGAAGGATAGAACACCTGGCTATTCATCGATGTTTCGGTCGTTGAAGGCGTCGGTCCTGTAAACGTCGTGGAAGGAAATATCAATGTGGTTCCCAACGATAAGTTGACTCCTTGTTGAAAGCCCAATCCTGCGGGGTTGAAAAACATCGCTGAACCGTCTGACGCTCTCGCTACAAATGCGCCTCCAATACCAACTGCGCGCGCGCCGTGTTCATTGAGCTGATATCCACCCCCAAAAGAAACCGAGACGGCCAAGGCCAGCATCAGGACAGTGCAGGCCAAGTGAAGGTAATTTTTTTTCAAGGGATCCTCCGTGAAAAGTGTGATAGGATTGAGTGAATTGAATGAATGCAACAAAGAAGTCTTATGGTAAGGCAAATTAACCAGCGACATTATACTAAGCGGAAGGAAGAGATGCAACAAAATCGACTTTATGTAGCACCAGCATTCTCTTTTTTGGGAATTCAACTACTGGCGCGTTTATGAAGTTTAGCCTACAGGTCAGAATGTTGAAGATAAATGTGATATCTATCCCAATTTTGAAAGATCAATCTTCATTATGACGGAAGTGCCAGATTTCAGAATTCGGAAATTCACTTCATCGATGAGGGAACGAATAAGAAAAATTCCGCGCCCATTTTCCTTGAGAAGGTTTTGTTCATCGAGAGGGTTGGCGAGATGGCTGGGATCAAAACCTTTTCCGCTGTCCTGAACAATGGTAGTAAGTTTCTTGTCAACCAACTGACAGGAAACTCGCACACGCTTTTTCGGATCTGATTTATTGCCGTGTAGGATTGCGTTGTTGACAGCTTCTGTCGTCGCTACAAGTAGTCGGTACATTGTGCCGTCGTCCAAATGGGCTTTTCCATTCACTTTGTTCAAGAACTTCTCAACTTTTGGAATCTCCCGGGGATCGCTTTTACAGGTCATTTCACACTTTACAGGCTTGGACTTGCGCTGTGCCGCTTTCTTCATGCCGTCATCCTTGGTCTATTTTCGGAAATGATCGTTCATCTCAAAAGATAAGATTGACTGAAACCGAAAGATTTGAGGTAAATATCGGATCGGCACTATCGATTGTGGAGCTTTCCCTCCAACCGCTGACCAGAACGTTCGTCCCACTGGCGCCACGCCATTGGACGCCGACAGTCGGACCGGAAGTCACGATTGAATGAGACAGGTTTCTTGCCGCACCTTCATAGGAATACTGGTCGCGTGAAAAGAATCGATAGCCCACGCTCAGCAAGAAATCGTGACTCGTTCTGTAAAACACTTGCGGCCAGAGAGACTTTTCAATAAAGAAGTCGAGAGGTTTTTCCTTGAATTCCTTCCACTTCAGGATTCCGCGTTCATATGCCCGTAGTGTCCCTGAAAAGCCGAAATCCACTCTGCGATTTAGTGTAATCGTCGACGAATCTGACCACGAGGCTTGTCGAAACGAAAAACTCTTCACCGACGCGACTTGTTCCTCAAAATCGTACACAGTATAGTTTGCGACGATTTCACCGTAGTTGTCGGATGAAAGCCACCGTGCAGGATGCAAAGACACACGCGGTGAGAGCGAGAGAATCCTGTTCCAATTATTGTTCGCACTCTGCAATCGATCAAGATAGACGAGGTGACTCAGCGTTACGTTTGCTTCAAGCTCGACGGAAAGATACTGATTAACAATGTGAGTTCCTTTCAATGACATAGCGAGAAGCAATTCATCCCGATCATCGATATTCAATGAATCCGGAGTGTCGTATCGCAGAATGCTTGCGGAGCCATCCAATGTCAATCGGTCATATGCGGAAACATCGCTCACAATTTGTCCCCATACAGACGTCGTTTGCGAGGTATATTCCAGCCGCTTTGCGGATTCTTCCTGACTTTGGATAACTGTCGAAGGAATTCCTGCAAGGTTTACTACAGCGAATCGCTCATCCCTTTCCTGAAAAGACATCCCGAGGTTGCCCCGCATCCAATCGGTCACCCTTGAAGATATTGTAACGGTACCCCCGAACAAAAGTTCCTGTATTCTGGTGTCAAGTGTGATTGCTGATGGTTGGAGGAAGTTCTTATAGATAAAGGCTCTGTCGATCGTTCGATTTTGCACGGTTCCCACGACAACAATAGAGGTATTTTTGGCCATGTGATAGACAAGTCGATTCGTGACATCATAACTTGAAGCGTCCCGCCGAAAAATATTGTGATTGATCGCATATTGAGACTGCAATCCTTGGTCGGCCGTTGTGTAGAACTCACGCCGTTGATTCGAATAATTAAAGATGAGCGAATCTGCGTCTCCGCCGCCAAAATCCCTCTCCAGACTCAGTGCAACATTTTTCTGCTCAGGAGTCCTCCTGCCGAGGAAAGACTTTGTCCAATCGGACTGAAATGTTGCATTAAGCTCCTGCAATTGCAGCGACGAATTCGCAAGCGATGCTTCGAATGCGGCCCCCTGATCGTGCTCACCCTCCTGAGCATCAACCTCATAGCCTCCGAGGAAACCAACTCGCCACAATTCGGGTCGGTATCCTAATCCGACCAAACCCTGATGTTGGGCAAGTCGTCCAAGATCGATCGACTGATTATCGGATACAACGAGCGACGTTGTTCTTGCAAGAAGATCCCAATCCTGTGCAATAGCTCTTTGATAGCCAATGTATCCGTCGTATTCCCCCTGGGTCGCTACCGGATCCGACCTGATGAGTCTCGAATGAAGTGTCTGATGCAAAATCAGACTGCTGCTCGAGTCGCCGACGGCAACCCCAAGGAGTCCATTCCAAAAGAAGGTGTTTAATACTCTCTCAAATCCAAGTGAAATTGTATCCGCCGGTGCTACGTGTGGTATCGTGCGGTATGGCTGGCCTTCGCCGTTTTGTCGTAACAGAAAAACAATGGCCGCCAACATCGGCAATCGCCATGTTCGCATCGTTGACTGAAAGGAATGTATCGTTTCACTAGCCAACGGACTCAGTCAGCCAAAACTCTTTTGTGGAACAATTCAAGAAATTTGTCCTGATCGATCTCCACAACGACATCCGGCATTGATCCCTTTCCTGGTATACGAAAATCTGCTACCGTCATGCCCCTTGTGAGCTTGCTCCTGCATTCCACTTCGACATGGACTTTGCGAACTCGGGCCAATGACGGCCTGACGGCGATTGCCATGGCTATGGGATCGTGCAGATAACCACCTTCGAACCCCAGAGTTCTCTTATGATACTGCATGTAGTTTCCGGTGAACTCATAGAGAAATGATGCCCATTTCGTTCGATGTTTTCCGATATGATTGCGGAGATGACTTCTCATCAGAATAAGCTGTTCCGTTACATCAAGAGGTACGATGGTGAGCGGCAGTCCAGACTGAAGTACGACGTTTGCGGCATCAGGATCAACGAAATAGTTGAATTCAGCGACAGGTCCCGTGTTCCCGGGAACCCGAAACGCTCCGCCCATTGAGACGATTTGTCTGACCTTCCTTAATGACCGGGGATATTTTTTCAATACACGTGCAATATTTGTCAACGGGCCAAGTGCGACAATCACAAGACGTTGGCTAAATTGCTCGCAGCAATGCCGAATGCATTCCATCGCCTCATGTGATTCTCTTGAATTGCTTTTAGTGATTGAGCGTTGAGTATTCCCGAGACCATCCTTCCCGTGAACTTCCGGAGCTGTTATCAATTCCTTTCGAAGCGGTCTCCCGGAACCCTGAACGATGACCGGTCGGTATTCCGAACGCGCATATTGGAGGATTGTTTTCACGTTGCGCGTACATTTCTCCACTTCCACATTTCCTGCAACGGTCGTGATGGCTTCCACTCGGACTTCCGGGGAATGCATACCATAGAAAATTGCGAGTGCATCGTCGACACCTGCGTCGGTGTCGATCAACATCGGTATTTGGGATAAGGTTGGTTTCACATTATTGTGCAAACACATCCTGTTTCGTGTATTGCGGGCGAAAGCCAAGCTCCTTTTTTGCCCTGTTTGAGCTTATGAACGATGAAGATCCATCGAAACCCGGATTGTATACCCGAGTTTCAGGGTACCATCGCCCGGCCAGATCTTTACTATCTATCCCTGTCCAGTTGTTGTCTGCCGTGATGAAGTACGAATTATGTCTGCCAGTCAAGTTTGCCTCAATCGATAACGATATTGCCTGCGCGACGTCTTTAACGTGGATGAACGCCCAGAGGTTTTTGTACCATTTTTGATAGTCGTCGATTAATTGCTGGTACAGTAGCCGCTCTTTGTCCTCCGGAACCCATATCCAGGGAGCGCGAAGGCAGATCGTTATCATGTCTGACTTCTCGGAATATCCGCGACAGAGCATTTCTGAAGCAACTTTGCTCATGCCGTAGGGATCCTGGGGCCTCAACGGATGTTCCTCGTCCAAAGGCAAATACAGAGGAGTCAGTCTCGTAGTAGAAAAGGCAAATCCAAGAGTGGATTCGCTCGACATAAATACCAGCCTCGGAATCCCAACGACTGAGCATGCTTCGAGGATGTTGAATGTGCCGATGGTGTTCACGCGGAACACCTTTTCTGGCGGATCATTGAGCGGATGGGGTATCCCGGCAAGATGAACGACAGCATCGAATCCTTTTACTACTTCCTTCACTGTGGGCAAATCCTGGATGTCTATCGCGTAGCAGCGAAGGTCATTTCTATGAGGTGGTTTGAGATCGAGAATGTCCACGGAATGTGAGCGACAAAGTTCATCTACGATATAGCGACCTACGAGGCCGCTGCCCCCTGTGACGAGGAGATTCATGGATTGTGCTCCACCCGATCTCCCCTGCTTGGAATCGCAACATTCCGGAAACCACACACGTTCAGCTCGGCCGACATTTTCTCCTGTTGGGATAACTCTCCATGAACGAGATAAATGCTCTTCAGGCGTGAACCAGCCACTTGTTTCACATAGTTGACAAGCTCATCCTGGCCTGCATGGGCAGAAAGCGAATTAAGGATTACTACATTCGCCTTTCTTCTGTAAACGTCACCGAAGATTCGCACTTCGTCGTCTTTCTCCACGAGCCTGCGGCCCAGAGTGTGCTCAGCCTGGAAGCCGACAATGAGAATGGTGTTCCTGGGGTCTTCGATATTGTTGATCAGGTGATGCAATATCCGACCTGCCTCGCACATGCCCGAAGCGGCAATGATAATGCACGGTTCCTTCTTGTCGTTCAATTTCTTCGACTCTTCCACCGATCGAATGTAGGTCAGCTTGCCAAATCCAAAAGGATCCTCGTGTTCGTGCAACATCCTGAGGGTTTCCGCATCGAAGCACTCGCTGTGCATTCGAAAAACCTCGGTTGCATTGAGTGCGAGCGGACTGTCGACGAATATCGGTATCGCTGGGAGTCTTCCAGAATCGAAAAGCTCATTCATCATAAATACAAGCTCTTGAGTTCGACCAATACTGAATGACGGAATTATGAGCTTTCCGCCGCTTTTTATAGCAGTCACGATTACCGCGAGAAGCGCCTCTTTCGTTCCTGCGATTGGTTCGTGCACTTTTCCACCATAAGTACTTTCGGATATAAGAACATTCACGGGTTCGATCACCTCCGGGTCTTTCAGGATTGGCGTATTCTTTCTTCCCAAATCGCCTGTAAACCCCAAGGATATTTCTTTGCCATGCTCGTCGACGGAGAGACGTGTTACGGCAGATCCCAGTATATGCCCTGCATCGGAATAGACACAATCAATCCCATCAATGACGGAGAACCGTTCATGATACTCAACACCGATAAATTGTCTCATCGTCCGTGTAACGTCCTGCACGGAATACAGTGGTGTCAGTTCTGTTTCACCTTTCTTAAGCCGCTTTTTGTTCACAAACGCTATGTCGCGCTCCTGGATATACGCACTGTCATAGAGCATCACGTTACACAGATCCCTCGTTGCCGACGTGGCAAAAATCGGGCCGGTGAATCCTTTGTCAACGAGATTCGGCAAGTTTCCGGCGTGATCGGTGTGAGCATGCGAAAGAACAACTGCGTCAATCTCCGATGGGTCGAAAGGAAATGTCTTATTTCGTTCGTACGATTCCGCTCTTCGTCCCTGAAACAGACCGCAATCCAACAAGATGGTCTTGCCATTGGCCTTGATGAGGTGTAAGGAACCCGTCACGGTTCGTGCAGCGCCGTAGAATTGTATTTCCATTAGCTCGTTGATCGGAAAACATGCGATGAGAGGTCGTTCATGATAAAACGTGGACAAAAATCATCAAAAACGCAATGCCACTTTCCATCCTGGTGTGCACAAGACCACGCAGGATCATCTTTGGTTATACAATGGGTCCCAGAAATAT
>CAZOIM010000214.1:0-6270 GCA_964579855.1 uncultured Ignavibacteriaceae bacterium
GTTCATCTTCAGTCCGTGAGGGAAGACGAACGGACGTCCCTGGCACGCGAGCTTCACGATCAGCTGGGGCAATCGTTGATTGCCCTCAAAATTGATCTGCGGTGGGTGCACGACAATTTCGACAACAAAGCTGCCGTCACACAAAAGCTGAATGATATGCTTGTAATGGCGACGAATACCATCAAAGATGTCCAGAGAATATCCGCAGAATTGCGGCCAAGTATTCTGGACGACCTGGGATTGGCGCCTGCCATCGATTGGTACGGTGATGAATTTGCGAAGAGGACCGGTATCACGTGCGACATGGATTTGGCGGAGATCCAATCGGACGACCCCTCAGCGAATTTGGCTTTGTACCGTATCGTGCAGGAGGCCCTGACAAACGTCGCGCGACATGCCCAGGCAACAACTGTTACCGTGAAACTCTGGCGTTCGAAGGATACGATATCTCTGGAAATTGTCGATGACGGGATCGGTATTGGACGGGATCAAGCGAGTTCCCGCCACTCACTTGGATTGCTGGGTATGGCGGAGCGCATAGAACAATTCAACGGAAGCATCGAAATATCTTCTCCGGGGGACAAAGGGACAAAAGTCCTTGTCTCCCTACCTCTCAACAAAGGGGAGGAATTATGAAGGTACTCATTGCCGACGATCACTCCGTGGTGCGGGAAGGGCTGAAACGGATCGTGAGCCAGATTGAGGCAGTCTCCGTTGTTGAAACAGCCGTCGATGGAAACGAAGCCCTTGAAAAAATCGAGAAGACCGGCTATGACCTTGTTGTATTGGATATTTCAATGCCGGGGATGAACGGCCTCGACATTCTCCAGACGCTCAAGGGTAGGAATGAGAAACCGCATATCCTCGTCCTGAGTGTGCACCCTCAGGCTCACTATGCGATCCGGACGTTACGACTCGGTGCGTCGGGGTATTTGTCCAAAGACAGCGCCTACGAGGAACTTGCCGCTGCCATTAAAACGATATCAGCCGGCGGAAAGTATATTGCATCATCGCTGGCTGAAGGGATTATCTTCGGCAAACAGAACACCGGCGACAAATTGCCGCACGAAAAACTTTCTGACAGGGAATTCCAGGTGATGTGTCTGCTCGCGGAGGGGAAGTCGGTCACCGAGATCGCTCAGTCATTGTCTCTCAGCGGCAAGACCATAAGCACGCATCGTGCACGCATTCTTGAGAAGATGGGACTAAAAAAGAATGCAGAACTTACGCTCTATGCCGTAGGCAATGGTTTGATTGAATAGCGGAACTCATTGAAGAGTCGCCGTTTCGCATCCTTCCGCCCCCGAAGTTTTTCCCTCTACCTTCTACAATCACACGACTCGGATTCATCGTTGTAAGGCAAACACCTACAGCAAAATCAGGATACCCCCTACCCACTTTTCCCTCTTGCGCTGATACCCGTTCAACCTGCATTAAGGCATATTTCGTGCGTAACTCTACGAACTATGCCGAATGAAAACACAGACCCTTAGAATTATTATCGCAGACGATTCCCCTCTTCTTCGCGAGCGGGTGAAGACGATGATAGCGCCATTTCCGAATGTTGAAGTTGTCGGCGAAGCTGAGAACGGAACCACAGCGCTCCGGCTTGTGGAAGAATTGAAACCCAATCTCATCATTCTCGATATCCGAATGTCCGAGATGAATGGCATTGAGGTTCTGAAGAACATCAAGAAAAGCGGGAGTGCTACCAGGGTCTGCATGCTGACCAATTATCCCTTTCCCCAGTACAGGAAGAAGTGCCTTGCAGAAGGTGCGGATTACTTCTACGACAAGAACCAGGATCTCCAGCACGTCACGACGATGATTGCCGATCTGGCACTGGAGCTTCGAGGAGAAACCATTTCATAATCCGATGCTTATCCATCAAAGCCAGACCGTGCCAGCCACCACTCATCGGCGGGTCACCAAAGGGCACAGACGCTCGGCGAAAACGCTTCGCGAGAACGAGTCGCTCTTCAAATTGATGGTCGAAAATGTCCGGGATTATGCCATCGTCATGCTCGACGCCGGTGGTAATGTCGTGAGTTGGAACATTGGTGCCGAACGCATGCAGGGCTATAAGGCCGATGAAATTATCGGACAACACTCCTCGCGATTCTATTCCGAGGAGGATGTTCACCGTGGCAAGCCGGAACAGGAATTGGCTGCAGCAACCGCTGAAGGGCGTTTTGAAAACGAAGGTTGGCGACAACGCAAAGACGGCTCGCAATTTATCGCGAACATTGTCATAACCGCTCTCCACAATGACAAGGGGCAGCTGCAGGGCTTCGTCAAAATCATTCGGGACATCACAGAGCGCAAGAAAGTGCAGGAAGAGATTCAAAGGCTCAATGCGGAATTGGAACGGCGCATTGTCCAGCGCACTGCCCAGCTTGAGACAACGAACAAAGAACTTGAGGCATTCTCCTACTCGGTATCGCACGATCTGCGTGCTCCGCTGAGGACCATCGACGGTTTCTCCAAGATTATTATGGAAGAATATTCGGACAAGATTGACGATGAAGGGAAAAGACTCCTCACCATCATCCGCACGAACACGCAGAAAATGGGGGAGCTCATCGGCGATCTGCTCAATCTCTCCCGCGCGACAAGGGACGAAATGAAGGTGGTCCGCGTGGATATGTCAGCCCTTGCGGATTCTGTCTATCACGAAGTTGCTTCTCCCGAAGTTCAGAATCATTGTTCGTTTTCTGTCGGGCAACTTCCCGAGGCATACTGCGATCCCGCGTTGATAAAACAAGTCTGGAGGAATCTCATTTCCAACGCCATCAAGTTTACAGGGCGCAGCGCTGAACAGAAGATCCACATTGGTGGAAGCACCACGAACGGCGTGAGCGAATACTTCATCAAAGACTCCGGAGTGGGATTTGACCCTCGTTACGTTCACAAGCTCTTCGGTGCATTCCAACGGCTCCACAAAACCGAAGAGTTTGAAGGAACGGGCGTTGGACTTGCCCTGGTTCAGCGTATCATTCACCGGCACGGGGGACGCGTATGGGCCGAGGGGGCTGTCAGTCAAGGTGCAACTTTTCGCTTTACACTACCAGCGAAGGAGAAGAACCAATGATTAGCGACAAACAGGTGGAGATACTTGTCGTCGAAGACAATCCGAATGATGCCGAACTGACATTGAGAGCTCTCAAGAAACACAACCTTTCCAACCACGTTGCCGTCGCAACCGACGGTGAAGAAGCATTGGATTTCCTTTTTGCTCGAGGGAAGTATGAACACCGAAGCAATGACAGCGCACCCAGGGTGATACTTCTTGATTTGAAGCTTCCGAAAATAGACGGGCTTGAAGTGCTGAAAATTATCAAAGGCGATCCAAGAACGAAAATGATTCCCATCATTGTTCTCACCTCTTCGAAAGAGGAACGGGATCTTGTGGAAAGTTATAAGCTGGGGGTCAACAGCTATATCGTGAAGCCGGTGGATTTCGATCAATTTGTTGCCGCCGTGAAGGAAATCGGTTATTACTGGTTGCTTTTGAATCAAGCGCCAACCAGACAGGGGTGATGGGGGAAGAAATGGAAAACGGGCATTTGCTGCGCATACTGTTTGTTGAGGACGTTCCCTCTGATGCTGAACTGGCTCAGAGAGAAATTCGCAAGGGAGATCTCGAGTTCTCCGCTCTGAGGGTGGATACCGAGGGCGAGTTCCTCCGTGCATTGGAGGAATATCGACCACACGTGATCGTGTCCGACTATTCAATGCCGGACTTCGATGGAATGCAGGCACTCAAGCTCTCACTGAAACAAGATGCGACAATTCCGTTCATCGTGCTGACGGGCTCCATGAATGAAGAAACGGCTATCGCGTGCATGAAGGCCGGTGCCTCCGATTATGTGATTAAAGAACAGATGTCAAGGCTCCCCTATGCAGTCCGGGATGCGATCGAGCAGCGTAGAATTCGTGTTGCCAACAAAGAAGCCGAACGGGCATTGCTGGAGAGCGAGGAAAAATATCGCACCCTCGTGGACAATGCCAACGAATCCATACTGGTGCTGCAAGATGGTCTGATTCGGTTTGTCAATCGCAACGCAACAGAAGTGACAGGATATTCTGAACAGGAGCTTCTCACAAAATCATTTACGGACTTTATCCATCCCGCCGACCGTGAAATGGTTGTGCAGAACTATACACGGCGGATCAAAGGCGAGCCGGCACCCCCCCGTTACGTATTTAGAATAGTACCGAAGGAGGGAATCGCGAAATGGGTGGAAACAGCCTCAACCGTGTCGAATTGGAAAGGTAAACCGGCCACACTGAATTTCCTCACCGATATCACCGAGCGCAAGAAATCCGAACAGATAGTTCGCGACAGTGAAAAACGTTTTAAGGCAATTTTTGATCAAGCCCCTATCGCGATGGCACTTCTTGATATCGAAGGCCATCCCATCAATTCCAATACTACGTTGTCTTCCATGGTCGGTTATAGCACCGATGAACTTTCGACCATGACGTTTAGAGATTTTACATATCCCGAAGATCTTGATAAAGATGTGCAGCAGTTTGCCGAACTCGTGGCGGGAAGAATATCCGAATACCACATGGAAAAAAGATTTGTCCACAAGAGTGGAAGACTGATCTGGGCTAGTCTTTTTGTCACCATGTTGCGCGATGAACACGACGTTCCACAGGAAATCATTGGTATGGCTGAAGATATCAGCGAGCGCAAGGTGGCCGAAGAACAACTTCGTCAGAGTGACGAGCAATTTCGACTCATTGCAGAAAATGCCACCGACCTTATCGCCGTGCTCGATCTCGAGGGAAAGAGAATCTATAGCAGCCCATCATACAAATCCATCCTTGGCGATCCGCAATCGCTTCGAGGAACAGATTCCTTTCAAGAGATCCACCCGGAAGATCGGGAGTACATCAGGCGCATTTTTTATGAAACGGTGAGATCCGGAATCGGACAACGCGCCGAGTATCGGTTTTTGCTCCGGGATGGCTCCGTTCGTCATATCGAATCACAAGGGAGTGTGATTCGCAATGAGCATGGAAACGCGTGCAAAGTTGCGGTGGTATCACGTGATGTCACCGATCGCAAGAAAGATGAGTCCGAACGTCAACAGCTGGAAGACCGAATCCGCCAGGCGCAAAAGATGGAATCCATAGGAACATTGGCCGGAGGCATCGCCCACGATTTCAACAACATTCTTGGAATCATTCTCGGCCATATGTCGCTCATCCGGCGACCGACGTACGATGAAGCCATGCGCGCAGCCAGCGCCGAAACGATCACGAATGCAGTCCAGCGCGGCGCAAACCTCGTACGGCAGATTCTCACCTTTGCCCGGAAGTCAGAAGTCGAACTGTTACCCGTGAACGTCAATGATAGTGCCAGAGAAATCTGGAAAATGCTTAAAGAAACGTTTCCAAAATCGATTGAGTTTGCGGTCAAACTTGGAAACGGACTCCCCTTCGTCATCATCGATGCCAGTCAATTGCATCAGGTACTTCTCAACCTCTGCGTCAATGCTCGTGACGCCGTTGTCGAAGGCAAGAAAGATTCCAACAAGCAATCGAAAATCACACTCAGAACCGATCTCGTAAAGGGGAAACAACTTCGCGAACGATTCCCGGAAGTGTCCGCGGAGCAGTACGTCTCGATCAGTGTCACGGATACGGGAATGGGCATGGATGAAACGACGAGAAAGAGAATCTTTGAACCGTTCTTTACAACGAAAGAGAAAGGCAAAGGGACAGGGTTGGGTCTGGCCGTCGTCTACGGGGTAGTAAAATCAGCCCACGGCATCGTTGATGTGCAAAGCACGTCGGGGAACGGGTCGGTGTTCACCATCTATCTCCCCGTACCGAAGGAAGCGAGTGTATTGGAAGCCAAGCCTGAAAAACCGCAGACGGAAATTCGTGGTGGCACGGAGACCGTGTTTATTGTGGAAGACGAAGAAACAATGCTTGTCGTATTGAAAATGAGTCTCCAGAACAAAGGATACACCATCTTGTCCGCAGTCGACGGTCGCGAGGCGCTGCAAAAGTTTACGGAGCACAAAGATCGTATCGACGTGGTCATAACGGATCTCGGGATCCCGAAATTGTCGGGAGAGGATCTGGTGCGCGAAATGAAGAAGCTGAAACCCGAGATCAAAATCATTGTCGCGAGCGGTTTTGTCGACCCGGATCAACGAGCGGAGTTGCTCACAATGGGTGCGAAGGATGTAATTATGAAACCGTACGAACAATCCGAAGTGCTGGAAAAAATACGTTCAGTTCTTGATGAAC
>CAZOIM010000215.1:0-6124 GCA_964579855.1 uncultured Ignavibacteriaceae bacterium
AGTAATGGATCGTCGTACAGGCTTATCGTGTCATCCAAGTAAGATGGCAGAAGAAGGACGTAATGGTCTTAAGACACGAAGAGTCAAACGTTAGATCTGTTTGAGGTAGGGATTGGGAGGGAGCTTGATAATTTTGTATCCGGCGGTCCGCATTCGTTCGACAACATCGGCTTCGGGAATTTCTTTGAAAACAACGCAGCACAATTGATTGTAGGGGACGACACCGAGCTTTGAAACCAAGTTCCTAAGGAACCATTGTCTCTTGGCGGTAACGTACGCCTGTCTGTTGAAGGGAACATCCAAAATCCCAGGGATATTCCAATAGTCGAGTATGAGGTTATGAGGCTTGAAGGCAATGCAAGGAAGTCCAATTCCCATCGCAATCTTTTCAACCTCTCGTTCCGATATCTTATAGACGTAGTTACCCACCGATTCGAAGGAAAAGCGGTTCTTCCACAATTTGTTGATGAGCAATGGATCTATCGAATCGAGAAGATTCTTGACGAGGACGAGCGGAGAGATTTTCGAGAGGATGTCGATCGGTTCTGCAACGAGAATTGCTGCTTTTTGGGAGACTCGGATCATTTCATAAAGCCCCATGTACGGCCTGGGAAAATGATGAAATGCCTCTTTACAGGTGACATAATCGAAAGAATTATTCTGGTAAGTGAGTGCCTCAACATTTTGCTTGCTGTACTCTACAATTATCCCCTCTGCTTTCGCCTCGGCCAGGAGGGCGTCGGAAATGTCGGAGGCGACGACGCTCTGACCTTTCTGGGCCAGGTAGTTTGCTTCAAATCCGTTGTTGTCACCCACGGTGAGCCAGGAGCGTCGTGAGTCAAGAAAGGGATCAAGGACTTGCAGTGCCTCTGCGCCAAGTCGATAACCTGCGCAGTCCTGATTCTTCAGGTGGAAGAAATTTTGATCTTTCTCACTCACCAGATCCTTGATGTGCGACTCGTGTGAGCAATAGCTCTTTTGAACTTGATCCTTGCTTTTTGGTTCCATAGAGTTATTGGAGTTCGCCTGGCGCGCGGCACTCGATCCGGGTTCTTCGCTCTGAGAGAATATGTTTTGAAACCGAAGTTGTTTTTGAGGCTTTGACAATATATTGGTTTTGCATCGAATGTCAACCATATTGCCTTCAGCGAGACAACGGAATCTGAAGTTCGATTGGGATCCAACAAGAAACATCTGAATAAGTTTTGAGTGCACGATAACGCCCTTTGCGGAATGGTCTCCAACTTCTGACAAGTTCATGAACCTGGGTCTCCATCACGCGAATCAAAAGGTACAATGCCTGACTGCATTTTCCAAAAAAGAATACTATCTTTCATTGCGACAATTGATCCCTGCTGAGATCTCCAGTTCTTATCAATAAAGCAACAAAATGCACCGTGGACTACTAATGGTCCGCGCATTCAATCGGTTTCTGCATTTGTCACGAATAAGAATATCCATCAAGGAAATCACCACATGCACATACCACTTCTTGATCTCAAAGCCCAATACAAGCCGCTAAAAAAGGAGCTCGATGAAGCCCTGATTCGAACGGCAGAGTCCCAGTATTTCATTCTTGGTCCGGAAGTGGAACGACTCGAGAATGCTCTTTGCACGTATCTCGGCTGCAAACACGCAATCGGCGTCTCTTCCGGCACCGATGCGCTGCTTCTGTCCCTCATGGCTATCGGTTTAGAACCCGACGACGAAGTGATCGTCCCGACTTTTTCTTTTTTTGCAACCGCGGGCGTTGTTTCCAGAATGAATGCCAAGCCCGTCTTTGCTGACGTCGATCCGGTTACGTTCAATATTGCGCCGAAGGACATCGAGAAACGTATTACGAAGAGAACGAAAGCGATCATTCCGGTCCATCTATACGGTCAGAGCGCAGATATGGACGCAATCATGAAAATTGCGAGAAGGCATAACCTCGTCGTCATTGAAGATGGTGCCCAGGCGATCGGAGTGCAATACAAAGATGGAACAAACGTGGGAAATATCGGTGCAATCGGATGCTTTTCGTTTTTCCCGAGCAAGAACCTCGGATGTTTTGGTGACGGCGGGCTGGTGACGACGAATGATGATGCACTGGCAGAGAAGCTCAGGAAAATGAGAGTGCACGGGGGTCATCCAAAATACTATCATTCGATGATCGGCGGCAATTTCAGAATTGATGCAATTCAAGCCGCAGTCCTGAGTGTCAAACTTCCGTATCTGGACCGTTGGTCTGCGGCACGCCGAAGGAATGCTGAGCTCTATTCCAGTCTATTCATTTCTGCCGGACTTGCCAACGAAGTCGGTGCTACGGTGTTCGACAAGACAAATACCGTATTACTCCCTAAAGCTCTCTACAAGCACAGCGCCCTCAAGAATTACCATATTTTTAACCAGTTTGTGATACGTGTTGAACGAAGAAATGCATTGAAGGATTTCCTGACGACGAAGGGCGTTTCCAGCGAGATATATTATCCGGTCCCATTTCACCGGCAAGAATGCTTTGCCTACCTCAAGCCAAGCCAAAGTGATTATCCGGTGGCGGATTGCTGCGCAAATGACTCGCTCGCCTTGCCGATCTATCCGGAACTGACACACGATCAGATCGCCTATGTCGTCGATTCCATAGCAGAATTCCAGCGTACCGCCGGCGCGATCCCGCTCGAATGCAAGCATTGCGATTGCATGAAAAATTAGAAATCGTTATGTCGTTCTGCCCTCAAGGTTTGCGGTACGGATTCCATGATCCCACCAATATCGATTACTGAATTCGAACGCTTTGATTAAACTCCTTCGCATATCTCCCTCGCAATATTTGAAGCTCACGCAGTGGAGAGTCCTTCGTCCGACGATGTGGACTTTCTGGCTCAGGAACAGGATGCGCGCATTGTCCGACGAAAGCTTCCTGAAGCTACTTGGATCCAAGGGTTCCGGAACAGAATTCCTTTCTTCATTCCACCAATCCGCCCGTTTCAGATTTTTCTTCCATCCTCGCAACAAAAGAGATTTCTTTCTCAATTTGCTAACGAAGACTCAAAGCGAGGAAAGCATTGATGCCGAGGCGCGAGAAGTGATGGAGAACAAATTTGAGACGCTCGGTTCCGGACTTGTCTCCCTCGGTGAAACAATCGATTGGCAGAGAGATTTCAAGAGCGGCAAACGTTGGGACCTCAAGCCCCCATTTCTGCTTAATCTTGCGGATCTTGGAAATCCATCGGATGTGAAGGTGCCTTGGGAATTGAGCCGCTTCCACCAGGTGTGGTGGTTAGGCAAGGCGTATTGGCTGACGAATGATGAACGTTACGCTCAAAAATTCGCCAGTCTTGTTGAAGACTGGATTGACAACAACCCTGTCGGCCTCGGAGTTAATTGGGCGGTGGCCATGGAAGTCGCGTTCCGTGCGACGAATTGGATTGCCGGCTATTACTTCTTTTGCGATTCGAAGACGATCTCCAATGGCTTTTGGATTAAGTTCTTCAAAAGCCTTTATGTCCACGGCGTCTTCATCGAACACCATCTCGAAATATCGTGGCGAAACGATAATCATTTCCTGTCTGACATCGTTGGCCTCATTGTCCTTGGGATTTTCTTTCGCGACGCCAGATTCGGCAAAGACTGGCTTTCGTGGGGGATCAAAACCCTTGAAACGGAAATGAACGTGCAAGTGTTCGCAGATGGCGTTGACTATGAAAAATCTACCAGTTATCAGCGACTCGTTATAGAATTGTTCTATACCGCAACAATTCTGTGTGAAAGAAACAAGATTCATTTCTCGCCTGCATTCCTGAAGCGCTTGGAGAATATGTTTGAATTTATTCTGCATTACACGAGGCCCGATGGATCGATCCCGTTGTTTGGCGACGCTGATGACGGACGGCTGTTCCGCTTCATCTTGCATGATGATATTAATGACCATCGGCATGTGCTCTCCATAGGTGCTCTCCTTTTCAACCGACCTGATTTCAAGAATGCGGCCGGGAAGTTCTATCAGGATTCCTTATGGCTCTATGGCGGTGAGGGATTCGAAAAACATCAGATGCTTCGTGCCGACGCAACGGAAATTCAATCGCGTTCCTTTCCCGCCGGCGGATTCTACATCATGAGGAACAATCAAATACACTTAATGGCGGATGTTGGTGATATTGGCATGGGAGGCATGGGTGGCCATGGACACAACGACACGTTGAGTTTCGAATACTGGGTGAATGGAGAACCATTGATCGTGGATTCTGGCACATATGCCTATACCTTCGACGTCGCGGCACGACAAGAGATGAGAGGTACGAGGTCACACAACACTATCGTGGTGGACAACAAGGAGATTGCGAAATTTGTTGGACTTTGGATGATTCGGAATGACTCAACAAAACCCCGTGTTACTGAATGGACGACGAGTCAGACGAGCGATGTCCTTGAAGCTGCTCACTATGCCTACAACTTCTTGTCATCCCCGGTCATTCACAAGCGGCGATTCGTACTGGAGAAAAAAGAACAGAAGTTGGAGATCTTCGATTTTCTGGATGGATCAGGCAAGCATCGGATTCAAAGTTACCTGCATTTTGATCCGCACGTGAGTCTCAGAGTAGAGGGCGCTCAGCAGGCAACTGCGACGGGACGATACGGAGAGTATCACATTTCAGTGAGTGCCGGGACATTCTCGATTTGTGACACCTGGTTTTCCAGGACATACGGAATGAGGCAGAAGAATCAAACGCTCGTATTGAATCTGTCAACTGCGGTTCCTGCCGAAATTAGGATGGTCATCTCCCCAAAAAGACTTTCGGAGTAAGTCCACTCTCCCTAGAAAAAACCTCGACTTATGAAGTCGACAAGCCCCACAGAGTATTGCTCCCGAATCCGATAAGTATTTCCACGATCCTGTTCTTCCTCAACACTGTCAACTTGATATTGAGGTTCTTTTCGGGCTCTGAGAAGGATTATTCAAACCTTGCATTAATCCAGGCAGCGTGATCGCTCCAAGTTCGTCCATTGCCGTTGGAGACTCCCAATCGTATCATTCGTGCACCTAATAAGGGAACCTGCACATCCATCTTATTGTGTTGATTCCATTGAAGCATAGGACTTCTGAAGACTTCTCTGCCGTCCAACTGGATCGAGAATACTGCGTTGCCGTTGTAGGGGTCGTTTGCCAGAGAACAATCATCCAGCATGGCGATTGTTGTTTTGAAATATGTGTAACGCTGATCCACCATGTATTCAACATATCCGGGCGAGTCCTCCGGATGTGTCACGATGCCCTTCTTGTACACTATGCCGTCGAGCCGAAGAGGCGCTCCCCAGTAGGCGGAGTCGTGTCCAACTCCACTCATAATATTATACACTGCAAATTCTTTTAAGTCAGACAAGTAAACGGGAAGGCTGGTGCCTTTAGTGGTATTCGTTTCTGGACCTTGATTACTGCCATCGTTGTTCATGGCAGGCACCAGTTCCTTCTGGTCCACCGTTGGAGGAAGGGTCTGAGTATCGCTGAATGCAGTGGATGGGATAAAATAGAAATCTCCTTCAATCGAGTATGATGTCCACGGTATCTGATTACCATCGGATTGCTGCTTGACACCCGAAAGAGTACGTTTGAAGACCGTCTCGACCGGCAATCCGGGAATCCTGACGTTCTTAACAAACTCCTGCGTGTAGAGACCATACTGACCGGATCCATCTGCAGCCACGGACCCAGGTGACGTCGAAAAGGCAATGATCGTTCCCACCGGTGCATTCATTTGAGCAAGGCCTCTTGATGCCGATCGAACTGACCTCGGGAGTGGATTATCCCTGCAGGCATCGAGAATCACTATATTGACCCTGCTCTTCGCCGCATCCATTTCGTTGAGAACATAGTTCGCGTCAACAGCCTCCAATTCCACGTCACCTTCGTTTCGAATATCCGCGTTGACTGGTATGAGATAATTTGATCCCTTGATTTGTACCCCGTGTCCGGAATAATAGAATAGTGCGACTCCTCCTGACGTCAACGCATCTCCAAACGTGCGAACGGCTTTCTTTAGTTCTTTCTGATTGAGATTGGTGTAGGTCAGGACCCGGAATCCAGTTTCCTGCAAGACCTGTGAGACTGCCCGTGCATCGTTTTCCGGATTGCGGAGTGGTCCGGCGG
>CAZOIM010000216.1:0-5946 GCA_964579855.1 uncultured Ignavibacteriaceae bacterium
TGAGTGAGAATAATTCCAACGCCGTTGTTGTCCGATTTCTCAGGTGTCCACCGTTGATGGATGCCCTCAAATCGACAACTCCCTTTTTGGAGAACGTGTATCGCTGGAGATCTCTGAATTGTGGGGCGAGTCGAATCCCTGGTGTTCTGTCCGCGCAATAATTTCATCCTGCAACGATTTGCCCAGGTCACAGAAATAGTCGCTATAGCCAGCCACACGGACGATCAAATCGCGATACTCTTCAGGATGGGCTTGGGCATCGCGAAGTGTTTGTACGTTTATCACGTTAAATTGGATATGATGTCCGCCCATTCTGAAATACGATCGGATGAGATGGAGAAGATTATCAATCCCTTTTTCCGACGCCAAAAGCTGGGGTGAGAATTTTTGATTCAGGAGTGTCCCTCCTGTCCGAACATGATCCATCTTGCCCGCCGATTTGAGAACTGCTGTCGGACCGTGTCGATCAGATCCCTGAACGGGAGAAATGCCTTCGGAGAGAGGCGTGCCAGCTTTTCTTCCGTCGGGCGTTGCGCCGGTAACCGATCCGAAATAGACGTGGCACGTTGTCGGTAGAAGATTGATCCTGTATGTCCCCCCTTTGGTGTTCTTCCGGCCATTGACGGCGTTATAAAAGATCTCAAAAACCTGGAGCATAATGTTATCCGCGTAATCATCATCATTCCCATATTTAGGAGTGCGATTGAGAAAAAGAAGACGCGTCTTTTCGAAACCGTTAAAATCCGCAGAGAGGATTTTGAGAACATCCGCCATCGATATAATGCTGTCATCGAAAACGTTGTGTTTTATCGATGCCAGGCCGTCGGTCATCGTGCCTACACCAACCCCTTGAATATAATTTGTGTTGTATCGCGCGCCTCCATCGTTGTAGTCCTTCCCCTTCGCAACGCAGTCATCGATCAGGATGGAGAGAAATGGAACAGGCATGTATTCCGCATACAGTCTCTCGATCACATTGCTGCCACGGACTTTGATATCGATGAAGTGGTTCACTTGCTTTTCAAACGCCTTCATCAATTCATCAAACGATTTACATTCTGCAGGTTTTCCGGTCTCAAGACCGATCTTTTTGCCGCTTCGCGGATCGACTCCGTTATGAAGAGTGATTTCGAGCACCTTCGGCATATTGAAATATCCGGTGAGGATGTAGCTTTCTTTTCCAAATGCACCGGTCTCCACGCATCCACTCGTTCCACCACAACGAGCATCTTCAATCGATTTCCCCTGACGCAAGAGTTCCTCGACGACCGCATCAGCATTGAACACCGAAGGTTGTCCCCAACCCTTGCGAATGATCTTTGCTGCCCTCCTGATAAATTCGTCCGGATTTTTCCTGCTCACCTGAATGTTGGAACTTGGTTGGACAAGACGCATTTCATCGATAACGTCCAACACAAGGTACGTCAACTCATTCACGCCATCGCTTCCATCGAGACGTAACCCACCACTATTGATGTTGGCAAAATCCGTATAGGTCGAGCTTTCCGCTGCGGTTACACCGACCTTAGGAGGCGCAGGTTGGTTGTTGAACTTTATCCAGAAGCACTGGAGCAATTCCTCAGCCTTTTGATGCGACAGCGATCCGTCGTCGATCTCCTTCCTATAAAATGGATAGAGATGCTGATCGAGTCGACCCGGATTGAATGCATCCCAAGGGTTCAATTCCAAAATCACTCCAAGGTGAACGAACCAATAGTATTGGAGTGCCTCCCAGAAATTTCGTGGTGCATGAGCCGGAACGTGGCGGCACACCTGTTCCATCGCAATCAATTCCAATTTTCGGCCGGAGTCTTTTTCGGCCAGCGCAAGTTCGTGAATTCTGTCTGCATGCCGAATCGCGAAAACCATAATGGCGTCTGCACAGACACGCATTGCCTGCAATTCTTCCTGCTTCCGGTACGCCTCCGGATCGTTGAAGTAATCGAGAGTCTTAAGGTGATCTTCGATGCCCTTCTTAAAATCCGTCATTCCCTTCCGATAGATCTTATCATCAAGCACGGTGTGGCCTGGACCGCGTTGCTCCATAAATTCTGTAAAGATGCCAGCATCGTATGATTCCTTCCATTCCTCAGTCATCTCGCTGAAGATTTTTTCGCGCATGGTCTTCCCTCCCCAGAACGGGATGATTTCTTTATCATACAATTCCCTTGATCGGTCGTCAACACGAAACCACACTTTCTCCCGCTTGTCGAGGATCTCAAGATCTTGCAGACTATGGCAGCACAGCTCGGGGAAGGTGGAGGTTGCTTTTGGGGAAGGTCCTCTTTCGCCGACGATCAACTCACCGTTATTGATGCAGATGGATTTGTTCTCCATGATTGCTTTGAAAGTCATTGCCCGGCGCATTGGTGCGGACCAGAATTCAACGTGCTTCATGCAGCCAGTTACAATCTCAGCCCGTTCTGTGTCGATTCGTGGGACAGCATTCAAGCTTTGATCACGGAGTCGTTTCACTCGTTCATTCATTCGCTATCCTCCTACGGAGATACTCGAGCAGTACTTACCAAGCTCGTTCGCAAATTCAATCATATTATCTGATGAAGGTGGAACCAAGTCAGCCATTCGATATTTCTTGCCCAGTCGAACGTATTTGTCAATTCCCGTCTGATGGTAGGGTAAGATTTGGATCTCACGAATCCCGCCAAGTTCCGTGACAAACGTTCCGATTCTTGCCAACTCTTCGGAAGTATCATTCACGCCGGGAATTACCGGAATTCTGACAATGATTTCTTTCTGACGATGGACGAGGAATTTAAGATTTTCGAGAATCACGCGGTTGGAGACACCCGTGTATTCGATATGCTTGCTGTCGTCCAACGTCTTGAGGTCGTAGAGAAAAAGGTCGACGTCTGGAGTTATTTTTTCCAGGATCTTCTGCGAGGTGAAACCAGTTGTGTCGACGGCCGTGTAGTATCCTTTTTTTTTGCAGACTTTGAGGAGTGAGAGGAGAAATTCGTGTTGAAGCAACGGCTCGCCGCCTGAAAAACTGACCCCACCTGCCGATTCGTTAAAGAAGACAGCATCCTTTTCAATTTCTTTGAGGACTTCCTCCACACTCATTTCTTTTCCGACGACTTCTCGCGCTTCAGCATAACACAATTTGACGCAATCGCCGCAAACCTTGCAGAGTTCCCGGGAGGTAATGTAATCGCCGTCTTGAACGGTGATTGCCCCATTCGTACAAAGAGTTCTGCAGTCGCCGCACCGGACACACCGGTCTTCCCGCAGGACAAGCTCTTGTTTTGGAGAGATTGATTCCGGGTTGTGGCACCATCGACAATGAAGGGGACAGCCTTTAAGGAATACGGTTGTACGTATTCCCGGACCGTCATTGACCGAAAACCTCTGAATATTGAAGACCATTCCCGTCATAGCTCACAACAAAGGTACACAATATTCAGGGAGCAATCACGGTCAGAATCATCACGAATTCGTTTTGATGGTCCGATCAAGAACTTCGTTCATAATTGAGAAAGTAAAAGTGATCACGATCTGATCACTGTCTGCGCACGTCGGGCAAACGTGGATCGAGATACGAGTAGATGAGTCTCGAATCAACATAGAATCGGTCGCTTTCTATCTTGAAGTCTTCAGGCCGGGAAATGTTGAGCTTCATCGTTTGCCATTTAGTTGTCGGATAGATGAATTCAAACTTGTCGTCTGAAGTTGTCACCCTAATTGGCATCCTGAAGTCTTTGACGTCTGCGTCCCAACGATACATTGCAGTAGTACTGTCCCCTTTTTTTGTCACAGCAACAACGAGCTCCGGAATCTTCGGATGTTTCAAATACTGGTCGAAGAAATATGAATAATCCTTGCCCGTTCTCTTATTGATATAGCCGAATATATCCTCTGCAGTAACGGTTTGATACTTGAAGGTCTGCTGGATGCCCTTGAGGATCGAGAACCACAGATTGTCGGTATCAATGACGCTGCGAAGAGTATTCAAGACCAATTGCCCCTTGTCATACATGTCTCCCGCCCCCTCCCGTTGGACATTGTAAACTCCGATGATAGGCTCCGCATTGCGCACATTAGGTTTTTTGCCGTTGATGTAGGATAGCGCTTCCTTGTAGCCCCACATATGCTCGACGTAAAGGGCTTCAGCATAGGCGCCAAAACTCTCGTGGATCCACATGTCCGCGACATCTTTGGAGGTGACACTGTTCCCCCACCATTCGTGCGCACTCTCGTGAATAATGATGAAATCGAATTTTAGTCCAACCGTCGACGTCGCTCGTCCAACATAGCCTTCGAGAAATCTGTTGCCGTATGCGACAGCGCTCTGGTGTTCCATGCCATTGTGTGGGCATTCGATAAGTTTGTAGCCATCGCGCATGAATGGATACTCGCCGAAGTCTTTCCAATAGGCATCCATCATGGATTTGACCTGCGGAAAGGTTGCCTTCGCCTTTTCGAGATCTTGCGGAAGTACATAATAATCGAGCGTCAAAGTATCGCCGTTGAAATACTTGTCGCTGAAGTGCGCAAACTTTCCGATGTTGAGCGTAACGCAGTAGTTGTTGATCGGATAGCTGACAAACCAATCATAGCGTTTCCAGCCATCGGCGAGCTCGGCAATTCCACGCAATCGACCGTTGGAAACATCCTCGAGTCCTTTCGGCACCGTTATGCTGATGAGCATGCTGTCCGGCTCATCCGATTGGTGGTCTTTGTTAGGCCACCAGATACTCGCACCGACTCCCTGACACGTTACTACAACCCACGGACCACCGGTCGAATCCTTTGTCCATGTGAGCCCGCCATCCCAGGGTGGCCTCTTTGCTTCCGTCGGAACTCCGCCGTAGTATACTTTGACCGAGTGAAGTGAGTTCTTCTCAAGGATCCTTGGAAGTTGAACGTGGATTGCGTTGAACTCGCGAGAATAGGTTACGTCTTTCGCATCGTCCAACACAATTTTGTCGACGTTCAAGTTCTTAAACAGATCAACCTGCATTCTGTCAAAAGCGCTGTCGACTTTAAAGAGAATCGTATTGGATCCTTTGATTGTCTTTGTTATGGGATCGACTCGCACATCAAGGTGATAATATTTTACGTCGTAACAGCTTCTCTCAGGAAGAAGAGTCCCTCTTAACGTGTCACCGCGAGTGAAGACATCTGGAGTTGGCACTTGAGGGCCGAACATTCGTTGACCGGCAAGGAATGACGGAATAAGCACAGCCAAGAGTAGCAGTTTTCTCATACTTCCTCCATTCAAAGTAGTTCTGATTGACTTATGCGACACTATTCTTTTATCGTGGAGTACTTTAAGGTTGGAAAGACGAACTTTCCTAGCGGACGATCAAATCCGCAAAATGCCCGATTCGACCTTTCTCACCGACAGCCCAAATCGATTTGCCGTTGCGAGCGCGACCGATGGCGTGATAGCCGATCATGTCGATTTGTTTCCAAGCCTTTCCGCCATCTGTGGAATAGTCGGAACCGGAAGGGCCAACTGAAACAAGATATTCTTGTGTGAGATAGATGACCGCCGATCGAAATCCCGATGGAGGAGAGTTGTTTGCCAACTTCCAAGACGTTCCACCGTCAGTGCTGAGCGCGACGTTACTGTCCGAAGCATTTTCTTTCTTATAATCTCCACCAACGGCTATTCCGAATTTCTCATCCCAAAATGCAACTGAGAAGATTCCCGAGGATTCACTATTCTGCAAGATCGGTGTACGAGATACGTTCCAAGTCTCTCCGCGATCAGTTGAACGAAACACTCTCGCCGTATTGACCCCACTTCCGATCCAAACATTTGTTGCACCGTTCACCGTGATTCCCGAACCGCTCGCAGCGAATGCTCCTTCTCCAGGCCAAGCATCGGGGATTCGTGATGGAAGGATCCTGTTCCACTCCGTTCCGCCATTTGTTGTTCGAATGATGAACAGATGCCCATCGATCGCATCTCCGACTGCAATT
>CAZOIM010000217.1:0-4036 GCA_964579855.1 uncultured Ignavibacteriaceae bacterium
AAACTCGCCGGACTCTATCCTGCGGCAGTAATTTGCGAGATCATGAAAGATGACGGAACGATGTCGCGACTCCCGGAGCTCAGACGATTTGCTCAAAAGCATCGGATCAAACTGATTTCTATCAAGGATCTCATTCAATACCGACGAAAGACGGAAAAACTCATCACGCGCCTCGAAACCGTCGATTTTCCCACTCGGTACGGAGATTTTGTACTCACCTTATACGAAGACAGGCTGTTGAACGAGCATCATTTGGCGCTGGTGAAAGGAAAAATTGCCGGTAAATCAGGGGTGCTTGTTCGTGTACATTCATCCTGTACTACTGGCGACATTTTCCATTCCTTGAAATGTGATTGTGGTGAACAACTTGAACAATCCATGCAATTGATTGAGAAGACCGGCCTTGGCGTGGTGTTATATATGCATCAGGAGGGAAGAGGGATAGGGCTCGCCAACAAGCTTCATGCCTACCGATTGCAGCAAGACGGAGGACTTGATACGGTCGAAGCAAACCTTGCGCTCGGATTTCCAGCTGATTTGAGAGATTATGGCATTGGTGCGCAAATACTCGATGATCTTGGTCTTTCAACGATCCGATTGCTGACGAACAATCCGAGGAAAATCATCGGCATCGAAGGATACGGCCTCAAAGTAGTGGAAAGGGTTCCCATCGAGGTAAAGCCGAACAGCCGGAGCAAGAAATATCTGGCGACAAAGAAGAAAAAGCTAGGACATATACTGAACCTATGAAAAGGAGCGAACGAGAATGAGAAAAGTAATTCAAGGAACGATGAACGCTACGGGAAAGAAGATTGGGATTGTGGTATCCCGTTTTAACGAATTTATAACCAGTAAACTCATCGAGGGTGCCGTCGATACACTAGTCCGACACGGGGTCAAGGAGGAGCAAATTGAAATCGTGTGGGTCCCGGGGGCTTTCGAAATACCTGCTGTTTCGAGGAAATTGGTCAAGAAGAAAAAATATGACGCGCTGATTTGCCTTGGGAGCGTCATTCGAGGAGATACTCCTCATTTTGACTATATAGCTGCAGAAGTCTCAAAAGGAGTTGCCTCTGTGGGTTTCGAGAGTGAGATTCCAGTGGTGTTTGGTGTGCTTACGACGGACAATATTGAGCAAGCGATCGAGCGGGCTGGCTCTAAGGCAGGAAATAAAGGCGCTGACGCAGCCACGGCGGCTATTGAATTGATGAGCCTATACCAGCAAATCGCGTAGGAAATTGTTGAACGAGGGGAGATTGCTTCAATCTTCTCGGTAGTGGCAGCCGACGCTTGATTTGTTCTCCCACGCGGCAATGGTGACGATCAGTGAGGTGCGTATTGCATTCCTCAATCCGAGGAGGGCGTCGGTAAGCTTTACGGCTCGGTAGAACCGTTCAATTTCGTTCTCCAGATGTCGGAGTTCTCGTAAAGCTCGTTGCAGTCTTCGACTCGTTCTCACAAGACCGACGTAATTCCACATAATGTGTTTAATTGCCGTCAAGTCCTGCTGTAATAGGGCTGGGTCTGGGGTATGCGAGCCTGTCTCCTGCCACACTGGTATCGTATTCTGATCAGGCCTTTTCAAGCCGCGAAAGACCGATAAGATGTGCTTGGCCGATCTGTGTCCCCACACGAGTCCTTCGAGCAATGATGTACTCGGAAGCCGGTTGGCGCCGTGTACGCCTGTGCAGGCCACTTCACCCACTGCATACAGGTTCTCGACAGTTGTCCTGCCAAATTCGTCGGCCCAAACGCCGCCGCAGAAATAGTGAGCTGCCGGGACAACGGGAATAAGATCTTCTGAAATATCAATACCGTATTCTTTGCATTGACGATAAATCGCCGGAAATTTTGTCTTTATCTCTCCCGGTGGAAGGTTCGAACGCAAATCCAGGTAAACATTGGGAACGTTGTGTTGGAGCATTTCATTATGAATACTTCTTGAAACCAAATCCCGTGATGAGAGGTCTTTCCATTCGGGATCGTATTTCTGCATGAAGGGCTCGCCGTCACTGTGCACTAGACGCGCCCCCGCCCCGCGAACTGCTTCACTTATCAGGAAGCACGGCGCCCCCTCTTGGAAAAATGCTGTAGGATGGAATTGTATGAATTCGCAGTTGATGGACCGGGCTCCAGCCCTGTAGGCCATCGCAAGTCCATCGCCTCGTGCACCCGGAGAATTCGTCGTGCGCAAGTAGATTTGGCCCAACCCCCCCGTTGCGAGTATGGTGCTCTTTGCAAGACATCTACGGATGGCACCTGTCCTTTGGTCGAGCACGTACGCACCGAGGCAAGACAGTGGTTCATAAATCGACTGGCGTCTCAGTGAATGGTGAGCAGGTGTCAGAAGATCGACTGCAGTGTGGCGAGACAGAATTGAGACGTTTGGAAGGGATTGCAGTTTTCGGATCAACGCTCTCTCAATTGCGTTTCCTGTGGAGTCAGCTGCATGAAGGATCCTGTGAATGGTGTGACCGCCTTCAAGTACAAGGGAAAAGTCGCCTCCGTTGGCGTGATCGAAAGGAACTTTGAGTGTCTTTACCAGGATGTCTTCGACCAGGCCCGGACCTTCACCTGCGAGTATCTCAGCAGCTTTTTGATACGTCAGCCCACCCCCGGCACGAACAATATCTTCTACGAGTAGTCCGGGTGAGTCTTCGGCACCTTTATAAATGATGCCCCCTTGAGCATACAAGGTGTTTGATTCCTCGGGACGCTCGGCGAGAGTCACCACAAGGACAGAAAGGCCCGCGGATGCCAGTTGGAGCGCGGCAATGCCGCCTGCGATTCCACATCCAAGGACAAGGACATCGCTTTCAATGTAGTCGGCTTGCGACGATAGTGGGTAACTTGGTTCCATGGACATCCAAATTCAGGAAATATGGAGCATGCGCTCCACAGCGCGGTAGGCTTTCACCCGAATTTGCTCCGGGATCTCGATTACCTGTTGGAGGTTTTCCAGAGAATGGAGGGTGTCTTCAAGAGTGATTTCGTTCATATGGGGACATCGGACGCTGCAGAGTCTGAGCATTTCTTTACCGGGATTGGCTGCCGCGACATTATCACCCATGGAACACTCAGTGAGAAGGAGGTAGCGGGGTGCTTTCGTCGTCTCAACAAAATGAATCATTGCCGATGTGCTGCCGCAGAAATCAACAGCCTCAACCACTTCCGGACGACACTCAGGATGCGCCAAAATGACCACGTCCGGAAATTGTTTTCGAACGTTCTGAACATCCTCAGTCGTAAATTTGTCGTGCACTTCGCAGCGCGCTCGCCAACCAATCATTTGATAGTCGAGAAGCGTATCCTTTGACGGTTTGTCTCCCAATGCAGGAAAGATGATATGCTTCCCAGTCTCTTTTGCAACGTTCTGAGCGAGATATTCATCCGGGATAAATATGACGGTTTCCGCTTTCAGAGATTCAACGACACGCGAAGCATTCCCTGATGTACAGCAAATATCGGATTCGGCTTTCACGTCCGCCGTCGTGTTGACGTATGCCACGACAGGGACTCCAGGGTACATCTGTTTTAGCCTGCGAACGTCGTCAGCAGTAATTCCGTCGGCGAGAGAACATCCACCCTTGCGGCCCGGGAACAAAACCATTTTAGACGGGTTAAGGATTTTTGCTGTTTCCGCCATGAACCGCACACCGCAAAAAACGATAATGTCCTTGTCGACCTCCATGACGGCCCGACTCAATTCTAAAGAATCTCCCCGGATATCGGTGATGGAATGATAAAGGGCCGGTTCCATATAATTGTGCCCCAAAATTACGGCGTTCCGTTCTGCTTTCAGCGAATTGATTCGACAGGCAAGCTCTGCTTTGTACCGGAGTTCAATGTCGGGCACAACGTCCTTAAGTTTCTTCGAAAGCTCTTCATACATCTCATCCACTATCGACTTTTCCACGATCATTGCCATTCTCTACTCCGTTTCGGATTTCTCGATAATAAAACTAAGATCCAGCGCACGCACTGAGTGCGTCAGCGAACCCACGGATATGAAATCCACTCCTGTTTCGGCAACCTG
>CAZOIM010000217.1:4136-5932 GCA_964579855.1 uncultured Ignavibacteriaceae bacterium
GTACGAATCGAACAGTCCGAAGCGGTGATTCGTTCCTCCGCCAAGTCGGACAGCCTGTTTGTCAAGGATTCGCAGTCCTGGAACAGTTTTGCGTGTGTCCAGAATGATCGCGTTTGTACCTCGAACACGGTCTATGTAGCGATCAGTTTGCGTCGCGATACCTGACATTCTTTGCATGATATTGAGTATGAGTCTTTCAGTCGCAAGGAGAACTCTCCCCGGACCCTGAATATCTACTATTCGTTGGCCCTTCGAAATTCGCGCACCGTCTTTGCAGTGAAATTTCAATTGGACGTCTGCATATAAATGATTGAAGAATTTCTTGAGAACGTCGAGTCCCGCAATAATCCCATCTTCTTTCGCAAAAATAGAACCCTTCAATTCTAAATCATCAGGGATAATCGCCGCTGACGTGATGTCAGAATCGCCAATATCCTCTCGCAATGATGAAGTAAGGAGGCTCAATAATGATTGTTCTAAATCTTCCATTGCCAAAATTGTCAGGAAAATAAGTCGTCAAAACCCCTTGACAATCAGAATATAAGGAGTTTCGGTTGGAATAACAAAAAACACATTGAATACGGGCATTTTCTTACAAGATATTAATATAAAATGAGTTACAGACGATAACGAAGCTTAAAACGTAGCTACTCCTTCCAACACACTGAAAATCAATAGGGATTTCTTCACTTTTCTGTTGACAATAGTGTCAAAACCTATATATTTGCAGGGTAATTAATAGTGCTTAGAAAAGGCTTATAAAACAAGGGTGAAATGAAGGTCTCAAATTCTTCACCTAATTAATCAATCCGTTCACTTTATTTGAGGGAGAAAAATATGGGAAAAGCAATGTCAAAGAGTCAAATCGCCGCACACGTGGCGAGCAAATTTGATCTGAAGAAGAAGGAAGCAGTTGCAATTTTGGAAGAGATGGCGAATTTGGCGTATCGTGAAGCAAAGAATTCCTTCACGCTCCCTGGAATTGGAAAGCTTGTCCTCGTTGACCGAAAAGCCCGCCAAGGACGAAATCCCGCGACCGGCGAAACAATACAGATCCCAGCGAAGACAGTTGTGAAATTCCGCGTGGCAAAAGCCGCAAAAGAAGCCATTTTGAAAACCAAGTAAACTCTGCTTCTTTCTCGCCTATTTGTTGGCGCTTAAGGTCATTGACCTCAGGCGCCTTTTTTTTTGCATCTTTCCGCTCCTATTTGGGGTTCCTTGCTGTCCCTTCAATTCTCTCTAATTCACTGATGATTTTTTGGCCCTCGTAAAATTCTTGAGTTCTTCCACTTTTAATCATTCGCAAACTCAATTAGCGTCTATTTAGGGAATAGTTCTAATTCCCGATACAACAAACGTGATTGGCTCTCCAGTATTTTCAGATATAAATTGGACTACCAACAACGTGTTTGCTTTGGTCAATGGGGTGAGAGAAGGCCTATTCTGGTAAGAGGTCGATTGAGATTGACAAATGTGACGATTGAATATTGAAGGTCTCTACCAGGGTATTGTGCCTCTATCCGAAGGACAGAAAATAATTTTGGAATGCAGGGCATTTTAGGTTGCACGGACTGATGACTAAATTCGTTGTGTGTCAAATTTCTCAATCATTCTGTTGTCCAGACTTTCAGTATTTAAGAAGGACGTAGCATGCAGATAGAAGCAGCGTTTGACAATTCCAGTCAATGGTAGCAATGGTATTGATATACGAATACTCTTCGGTGACATTTTCTGATTTCGATTAGCAATGTGATTTACAGAGATGAAGATCCTCGCAAGGAATGGAGCAGGCCTGA
>CAZOIM010000218.1:0-5927 GCA_964579855.1 uncultured Ignavibacteriaceae bacterium
CCGTGGCGCGGAGATTTTTCCAGAAATGCTTTCGCTTGATCTTCGCCAGGCGGCAAATCTTTGTCCTGAGCAAAGGTCGTGACGCTTCCGGAAATAACCAACAAGAGGACCAATGTACCGAACGCAATGGATCTCATAACGCTCCTTTATGAATTGTTGAAATTCCCCCGGCTGTTACGGTCCACACCGTGACAGTTTCTCGTGTTTCGGTCACGAAATGGATTCCCGTAAACAACACGGGACAGGCGTGACCGCCGTGATAAATGGTTGAAATTGGATTGATGGAAATCGATGAACAACGGTCACTGCTCCATTTTCTTCAACATTTTTCTATATTTGGCGAGCACCAATTGCTAAATCACAGAACAGCAAATTCAGCTATTGAGGAGACATCATGCCATCGTTAAAGAAGCTGGCAAGTTGGAAAGTTCTCCAGGAACACCAGAAGAACATCGCATTGCAATCCATGCGCGACATGTTTGCCGCGGATCCAAAACGCTTTGACAAGTTCTCGATCCAATTCGGTGACATCCTTCTGGACTATTCAAAGAACCGCATAACGGCTGAAACAGTTCCGCTGCTGCTCGACTTAGCGCGTGAAGTTGGACTCAAGGATTGGATCGAGAAAATGTTCAGGGGAGAGAAAATCAATTCAACAGAGAACCGGGCTGTACTTCACGTCGCACTCAGGAATCGGACCAACTCACCGATTTTGGTCGACGGAAAGGATGTCATGCCTGAAGTCAATCGTGTTTTGAATCAGATGAGAGAATTCTGCGACAAATTGAGAAGCGGTTCGTGGAAAGGGTATTCTGACAAAGCAATAACAGATATCGTAAATATCGGGATTGGTGGATCCGATCTCGGACCGGTCATGGTAACAGAAGCTCTTAAAGCCTACGGGAAACCCGGACTTCATGTTCACTTTGTCTCTAACGTGGATGGAACCCATATCGTCGAAACCCTCAAGAATCTCAGCCCCGAAACAACTCTCTTTGTGATCGCATCGAAGACGTTCACGACGCAGGAAACGTTGACCAACGCAAATTCGGCGAAGGACTGGTTTCTGAAATCCGCAAAGAACCATGCCGCGGTGGCGAAGCACTTTGTCGCGCTTTCAACCAATGCCGATGCGGTGGCGAAATTTGGTATCGACACAAAGAACATGTTCGAATTCTGGGATTGGGTCGGCGGACGGTACTCTCTCTGGTCTGCCATTGGCCTTTCGATAGCGCTGTACATTGGGATGAATAATTTCGAGGAACTCCTTACCGGCGCTTACGAGATGGATCAACATTTCCGAACCGAACCATTTGAGAAAAATATTCCTGTAATCCTGGGATTGCTGGGTGTCTGGTATAACGATTTCTTTGGCGCCGAAACACAGGCCATTATTCCCTACGACCAGTACCTTCATCGCTTCGCGGCCTATTTTCAACAAGGGGATATGGAGAGTAACGGGAAGCGCGTAACGAAGGACGGTCGGGAGGTTGATTATGCAACTGGACCGATCATTTGGGGTGAACCGGGCACCAACGGACAGCATGCATTCTTCCAGCTGATCCATCAAGGAACGAGACTCATTCCAACCGATTTCCTCGCGCCGGTCATTAGTCAGAATCCGATTGGTGAACATCATCCGATACTGCTTTCGAACTTCTTTGCACAGACCGAAGCTCTGATGAGGGGCAAGACACAGGCTGAGGCGAAGGCCGAACTTGAAGCTGAAGGAGTCCAGGGAGAGGCCCTGGACAGGTTGTTGCCTCACAAGATATTTCCCGGGAACAGACCGACGAATTCGATCTTGGTCAAGAAATTGACGCCACGCGTGCTCGGTTCGCTGATTGCGATGTACGAGCACAAGATCTTCGTGGAAGGCATCGTCTGGAACATCAACTCATTTGATCAATGGGGAGTGGAGCTGGGAAAGCAACTGGCCAAGAAAATTCTGCCGGAACTTGGCGGAAGTCAGAAGGTGACGAAGCACGATGCTTCAACCAATGGGCTGATCAACCATTACAAGCAACAACGCACGTTGTGAGTGGATACAATTAGCGTGTCGACGTGGCGCGCTCCAGCACCATTGCCTGCGTTCCTTTCCGCAGGACTATTTCATCCGCAGACGTGAACGTAACGAGAGCCTCATCCTGATCGATCTTGTTCTCATGTGTGACAACGTTGCCTTTGAACGTGTCCAGGCCAGTGAGTGAAATCCTCAGACGTCGGTCGACGAGTGCATACGTCCCCTTCCTGATTTGCCGAACAGTGTCGTCTACTGTCGTTGTAATCTCGATCGTGCTGTCACGCCGAATGGTGATCGAAATATCCTGGTCGATCCGGGTTCTTCCTTGCCACGTTCCATAAAGCTCATCGCCGGACCTTCTGCTGCAAGCTAAAAGTCCAACGATGAAAAAGAGAAGTCCAACAAAAGCAGCATGAGATATTCGACTTTTCATAGGGGATCACCGACATCTTAAATGAGAGTCACCAACGCTAAGCAAACCTAGCTTTCTGTTATTCGTAAAGCAAGAGGGTAGAGCAGGAGACAAGACTATTGAAGGAATGCAGGGGTGGTTGTTAACTGCAGGAGAAGACCTTCCGGAATTGTAAGTCCTGAGGGACTCGTCAACCGGAAGGTCATCGAACGACGATCGTTACTTTCCTTTGCGGATATAGATATTCCCGTTGAAGTTCTTGAACTGTATCTCCTGCCCGCCGCCGTTAATCGTTCCCTTCATTCCTTTGTCAATGGTAACCTTGTACTTCCCTCCTGATTTCTTAGACGATTCTTCGACGACCGGTTTCGATTTGTCCAATTGCATATCAAAGTCGCTGTAGACCTGACCCTGTTCGTCGTCAATTTGTAACGAAGCTTTGATTGTCGATGGGAACGTGACGTCGATTTCGCCATTGAGCGAGCTGAACGACATCGGTTTGTCCACGTTGACGGTGTTCATCGTGACGAGAATATCCCCGTTCAATGCGTGAGCCAGTGCAGACCCGGAGATGTCTTTGAGGGTTACGGAGCCGTTGGTGTTATTGATATCCAGATCTCCGCGGACACCAGTCACCAGGATATTTCCGTCATTTACCGTACTCAGTTTCATCGAACAATTGGCGGGCACCTGAACATCAACGTCAACCTGCCGACTTCCCCATCGTCCGCTGTTGCTGACGTACACGCTGTTGTTATCCTCTTCAATGGTCAGCCCGGTGCTGCTGTTCGGGATTAGTTTCAGGCCTTTTCTCTTGTCCGAACCTTCCTCATCTTCGCTTTCGTCGTCGGGATGCGTCGTAGCTTCCACGATGACTTCCTTTCCCGCATAGCCCTTTACCGTGATTCCCCCACTCAGGAGACCGATCTTCAGGAAAACAGGTCTTGAGGGATCGGTCAATGGCACCGTTACTTTGTCGCTGTGAGTCTGACGTCCGACCGCAATTGTGAACATCAGCACACAGCCACAGATTGTTGAGAACAACTTCGCTTTCGTTTTCATATGCTCCTTTCGTGAATACTCCAACCGTGATACAATTAGCTTCTTTGATTACATGTTTTTGGCCGACTAATGACGCATTAGTCTTCTCGTTTCAAAATATGGACGTTCCCGTTGAGCGTATCGAATGACAGCTCCGGGCCTCCTTTGCCGACGCGGACTGAAAACGACTTATCGCTCATATACACTTTGCGGTTTCCACGTGATTCGAACCCCAAAGCCTTCCGCGGCAATCCGACAACATCAAAGTCGGTATAGACGTTGCCGTTGAACGTCTTGAGATTTAAGTCGGCTGCGAGATCGTCCGGAAATTCCACGTCAACCTTCCCGTTCACTGTTTTGAATTTACAGTCCTTGTCAGGATTTCTGGAAAACTTGACTCTTACCGGCCCGTTGACGGTACAGGCCTTTCCCGATCCGATAATATTCTCCATTTCAATCCCGCCATTTACATTCTGTACTTCGTATTCTCCCCAGATGTCTTTGACAGTAATATCGCCGTCGTTCACGGTCTTAACGTAGAGATTTGCCTTCACCGGAACTCTGAGCTCAAAATCGCACTCGACGTCATAACCATAATAGTGCCACCCGCGGTAGTTGATGCCTTCAGATGTTCGCCACGGAGCTTCCACGTAGAGAAGAACCCGATCCTTTTCTTCTTTGATGTCAAGTATGACACTTGTTTTCGCTTCTTCAAGCTTGTCCTCCGACTCCGCAAAATTTGTCCTGTGGACAACGAGTTCAACACTGTCACCGTCATATCCCCGGACATCAATAGAACCTCGGATATTGTCAACCAGGATTGTCCTTTTCTCGCCCGAACCCTGGAATCTCAAAGTCTTCCTGATTTCCTGCTTTTCCTCGAAATCGTGTGCAACACAGAGAGAGGTAGTGATGAATATCAGCATGAGCAAAAGAGATTGATTCTTCATGGCAGATTTCCTCTTCTCACAAAAGTTGTTTGATTCCCTGCTGAACTTTCTTCCGGACGACATCATTTAACTTGGGATCTTTCTCCATCTTGCCCAATACTTCCAGAGACTCTTTGTCGCGCGCTTCCACCACAAGTTCCACCATTGCCAGCTGCACGAGCGGGGAAGACTGTTGCGGCAGCGAAGCAACGAGCGCTTTCCGAACATCCGACTCGTCCATTGCCCCCTCGAGTGCGTCGAGCGCAGCAAGCCGCACATTGACACTCGGGTCGTAACGGAGTGCATCGAGAAGACTCTTGGTGACACGCGGGTCTTTTTCAACGATCCTTGAACTCATGTTCACGCCTTTGAGCCTGTCGCTGGCGGATTGTTGTTGCATAAGTGATACGGCAAGCATTCCCCGAATCGTCTGAACTTCACCGTGCAGTTGAGCGATCTCAACAGATGTTTGTGTCGTCGATGCTGGTTCTGTTGTGCGGTCTATTCTCGATCCTACAATACCGCCGAGCATCAACATTAAGACCGCAATACCGAATTGAAACGCCGGTCGTTGGGGCCAGAGTCTTCCGATGAAAGCGTCGAGCCTGCTCAACATCGACGCACGTGACGAGGCGTGTCGGATTCCCTGCTCGTATGCGGCAAGCATGGCGTTAAATCGCTGCCGAACTTGTGGACCGGGTTTTGCATCCGGAAGGACTCCGAGTGTATTCCAGAGCGTGCTCAGGCTCTCGAACTCCTGCCTGCAAGAGGAGCACGATTGGAGATGTGACTGAATGGCATTGCGATCGGATTCGTCAAACGTTCCCGCCAGAAAATCCGGCAATAGATCTATAACGTGCTTATTGGTGTCCATAGAATGTTGCCTCGTCGTTCATCGAAATTCATACTTGTTCTTTTGTCAACTTCATATATTCGTCGCGAAGGTCCTTGAGGGCATAGTGCACGCGCGCCTTGATGGTTCCCACTGGACATTGGAGGATTTTACTTATGTCCTCATATTTCAAATCCTGGTAACGGCTCAGAATCAAGACCTCACGTTTGTCTTCTGATATACTTGCCAACGCCAGTTTCAGAAGTTCGTGTTCTTCTATACGCTCGCTCTGTTCCGATGGAAGCGGATTTGTATCCCTTTGTTCTACCATATCCTCATCCATGCTGGTTTCATTCTTCCATTTCTTGAAATAATCTGCCGATGCATTTTTCGCCAATTGATACATCCAGACAGTGAAAGGAGCATCACCCCGGTATGTGTGACGGTATTTCAGCATTCTGAAGAACACATCCTGAACAAGGTCTTCGCTCGCATCCCGCCGACTCGTATGTCGGACGAAATAACTGTAGAGTCGCTCGTTATAACGTTCAAAGAGCACGCCGAGGTCTGCCACGGCACCATCTCGAACAGCGCACATCAGATCGTTGTCGGATTTCACAATTGGCGGATTCACTTGTTCATGTTGTTCGACGTTCCAGTCACTGTTGCTTGAATTCTAGATCTGATTGC
>CAZOIM010000219.1:0-5871 GCA_964579855.1 uncultured Ignavibacteriaceae bacterium
AAGGATATGGAGCGGTTCATTGACTTTCTCACACCCTATGTCTACTTTTCTGTTGGTAACAATTCAAACGTGCCAAGGAGAATCTACAATGAAGCAGTCAACAGAAGCCAATTCCAGAACATCAGGTGCCGACATCGCGAGAAATGAGGGTTTGCGAGAAGTCTCGAATTTCATCGGGGGAAAATTCGTTCAGTCACGGGCCAGGCAATTCTTTCCCGTCATGAATCCGGGACTCGGCAAGCAAATCGCAAATGTCCCCCTTTCCCCGGCAATCGAAGTTGATGAGGCTGTCCGCCACGCCAGGGCTGCCTTTCCCACCTGGTCGGCTTTACCGATGAAGGAACGGGCACAGGTGTTCTATCGATACAAGATACTCATGGAAAATAATTTCAAAGAGCTCGTCAACATCATATGCGAAGAAAACGGGAAGACCACACTTGAAGGCAATGCTGAGATTGACAGGGCCATCGAGATTGTGGAATTTGCCGCCTCGATGCCCCAGCTCGCAGGGGGTGAAGTTATGGAGGTGAGCAGAGGAGTTGAATGTCGTGTTGAGAGATTCCCTCTTGGTGTCGTCGCTTCCATTACGCCGTTCAATTTTCCAAACATGGTTCCCAACTGGACAATTCCCAATGCCCTCGTGCTTGGCAATACGATGGTCTTAAAGCCATCGCAATTTACCCCATTCAGCTCCATTCGTATAGCCGAACTTCTAAAAGAAGCGGGATTGCCGGATGGCGTCTTCAACATTGTCAACGGAGCACAGGAAACAGTCGAGGCTATTTGCGACCATGCCGGAATTGAGGCGCTCACGTTTGTCGGATCCACAAAAGTAGCAAAGACGGTTTACATTCGCGCCACAACTCACCTCAAACGAGCGCTTTGTCTCGGTGGGGCCAAGAATCATCTTATCCTTCTGCCGGACGCCAACGAAGCAATGGCAGCTTCAAACATCATTGCATCGATGAGCGGATGTGCGGGCCAACGATGTATGGCTGCGTCGGCGATGGTTGCCGTGGGAGATGTCGAACATATCATTAGGCGTATGTGTGAAGAAGCGAAAAAGGTCATCCCGGGCAAGAACCTTGGCGCTGTGATCTCCAGTGAGGCAAAGAAACGCATCGAAGGATACATCACGGAAGCGGAACAACAAGGTGCGACGATTTTGGTTGACGGAAGGAATGTGAACGTGGAGGGAAAACAAGATGGCTTCTATGTCGGGCCGACGGTGATCGATAACGTTCGACCCGACATGAAAATAGCGCAAGAGGAAGTCTTCGGCCCGGTACTTTCGATCGTGCGGGTCAAAAACCTGGACGAAGCGATCGCGATTGAGAATGCCAGTCCTTACGGCAACGCCGCGTCAGTGTTCACGCAGAGTGGCGGACTAGCCCGTTATGTGATGGAACGCGCAAGCGCAGGAATGATCGGAATCAACATCGGGGTACCGGTTCCGCGCGATCCGTTCTCATTCGGCGGCTGGAACGAATCCAAGTTTGGCGCCTGCGATATCACAGGAAAAAGTTCTATTGAATTCTTTACGAAGATGAAAAAGACGACTACAAAGTGGAACCCGGAATCCAAAGTCAATTGGATGAGTTGAAGAGAGAAAAAGTGTTGGATTGCTGAACGATCGAATTGACTTCAGGCAAACGTGCTGCGAGACCTTGTGAGCAGGTAGTATACGAGAAATGCAACGGTAAATCCCACAAACCATGCATAGTCATACACACGCATCAGAAATGACCCTACCAAGAGCGGATCGACCGCTTTTATAGTCCCGAGAAATCCTGGAATGCATGGCAGCACCCCAAGGACCAAAGCAGCTATTGCGGCAATATTGAAACCACTACGATAGGAATACTCCCCGTCAACCTTGTAAAGATCCAGTGACATAAGGCGCATCTTCCGCAAGATGTAATAGTCACACACCAGTATCCCCCCTATCGGTCCCAACAAAGCAGAATAACCCACGAGCCAGGTATAAATATATCCGTTTGGGTCAGATACAAGCTTCCAGGGTTGTATAAGAATTCCGATAATACCCGTTATCAACCCTCCAATCCGGAATGTGATCTTTGAAGGCCAAAGATGGGAGAAATCGTTCGCAGGACTCACCACGTTTGCAGCGAGATTCGTAGCCAAAGTCGCAAGACATAGTGCGAAGAGGGATACCGCGAGGACAACTGGATTAGTAAATCGCGTAATTAAAACGACGGGATCCCAGATTGGAAATCCTCCGTAAATGACAATCGTCGCGGAAGTCACCGCCACGCCAATAAATGAATATAACGCCATTGTTGTTGGTAGCCCGATCGCTTGCCCAACTATCTGATCACGCTGTGAACGTGCATAGCGCGTGAAGTCTGGAATATTTAACGAGAGTGTCGCCCAAAATCCTATCATCCCCGTCAGCGAAGGAAAGAAGGTTCTCCAAAATTGGCCTGCCTTTGCTCCCCCTTCGACGAATTGTGACGGCTGGGAGAGCATAGGTCCGAAACCGCCAGCCTGTCGATATGCCCAAATCAGTAGGGCCAGTCCGAGGATTATAAGAAGTGGTGCCTTAATATTGAGCAGGAAACGGATCGATTCGATCCCTCTAAATATTACAAACATATTGACACCCCAGAAAAATAAAAAACATCCGGCTTGTGCCATGTTGATCCCAGCAAGAGCAGGAGGCAGGGATTCCCACGAGGGAACGAAGATCGTGATAATCTTATAGATGGCCCAGCCCCCGATCCATGTTTGAATGCCGAACCAGCCGCACGCAACAAACGCTCTTAGCAACGCCGGAATATTTGCACCGCGAACACCAAACGACGCGCGACAGTAGACGGGAAACGGAATCCCATATTTTGTGCCTGCGTGGGCGTTGAGAATCATCGGGACAAGGACAATCACATTTCCGAGAAAAACTGTCAGCACTGCTTCGTACCAGTTCATTCCCTCCGCGATCAATCCTGAAGCCAACATATATGTCGGGATACACGCCGACATAGATATCCACAAAGCGGCAATGTTGTACATTCCCCACGTTCTCTGTGCAATAGTGGTTGGGGCAAGGTCGGCGTTGATCAGAGGACTGTGATTGATCGATGACACATCGACTTCAACCAGGCCTTCAACAGTGTTTACCATTGTGTCAGAATCCCGAATGGCATGCCTATGGAGATGTTTGCGCCTTAGATTCAAAGGTAGGTTTGGTTCGACCGGTCAACACAATATATTCGTTCATGGATGCAACTACTTTGCCACGTGTTTCTCAAACAAGGTTGTACTGCCCACGACGAATGAATTGGCCATCTCCTTTTTTGCCGAGGTATTTATCTCCTTCGAAGACAGTCTTCCCTCGCGACAGAACAACGGAAGGCGAGCCACTCACTTTCATCCCTTCATACGGATTGTAATCGACATTCATGAAGTGAGTCTTCGCGCTGATCGTAAACGGACGTTTTGGATCCCAGACAACAAGATCGGCGTCGCTGCCTACAGCAATTGTACCTTTTCGTGGAAAAAGTCCCATAAGTTTTGCTGGAGCAGTGGATACGAGCTGGACAAATCGATTCATGCTCCATCCTCGTTTCACAACACCACCCTCATACAGCAAGTGTAGGCGATTTTCGACTCCAGGAACTCCGTTGGGAATCTTGCTGAAATCCCCCTTTCCAAGCTCCTTCTGTTTCGGTAGCCCTTTGAAACCCTCCTTCATGCAAAATGGGCAATGATCAGTGGAAACGGTTTGGAGATCATTTGCCACCAGTGCTTTCCACAAATGTTCCTGGTTGGATCGTTCACGAATAGGAGGCGAACATACGTATTTCGCTCCATCGAAGCTTCCGTCGGAATAATCTTCATAAGACAAGAAAAGATACTGAGGACACGTTTCTCCGTACGTCGGGAGTCCTCGATCGCGTGCCTCACGGATCTGCTCCATGGCCTGATGCGATGAGACATGCACGATATAAATGGGGACTCCGGCCATCTCGCTGAGGGCAATCACGCGATGGGTTGCTTCTTGTTCGGCACCAGCGGGGCGAGAAAGTGCGTGAACATTTGGAGTATTCTTTCCTTCTGAAAGCATCTGCTTTACGAGGTAATCAATGACTCCACCATTTTCAGCATGCATGCAAATAAGACCGCCGTTATCCGCAGTGCGTTTGAGCGCTTTGAAAATTGTGGCATCATCGACCATAAAGACACCGGGATATGCAGTGAAGAGTTTGAAGCTGGTTACCCCCTCGTGTTTAACCATTGCATCCATTTCGGGAAGCCAATCATCAGGAAGTTCGGTCAGGATCAAATGGAGTCCATAGTCTATGCACGACTTTCCTTCTGCTTTACGCATCCACGTATCAAGACCTTGGCGCATTGAGATTCCCTTTGACTGAACGGCAAAGTCCACGATACACGTGGTTCCTCCGTGCGCGGCAGCTATCGGGCCTGTCTCAAAATCGTCTGAAGAAGCAGTACCTCCGAAGGGAAGATCCATATGCGTGTGGACATCGATACCTCCCGGGATAAGATATTTCCCCGAAGCATCTATCGTTTTATCTGCGTGAACGGCTAAGTTCGTCCCAATCGTCGTGATCTTCTCCTCTTCCACGAATACGTCAGCCACATAGTCTTGTTCACTCGTGATAACCCGACTGTTCTTGATAAGTAGTGACATAAGTAATTCCTTCCCGATTTTCGGCGCGTAAGAGTACTTCTGTTGCAGAACCAACGTGCTTAGTGGATCTCGATGCCGTGTTTGTGCTGAAACTGTCTCAGCGCTTCCCACGTGAGGGGTTGTGGGAGTTGCTTCATAAGTTCATTCCACGAAATGGAATCCTTCCCGTCGTCCACCCTCACCATGGAAATGCAACCTTCAACCGGACAAACAAGGAAACAAAGTCTGCAGCCGACGCAGTCTTGTTCCCGAACCCTGGGCTGATTGATATCGAGGATATTCCCGTTTAGCTGTTTCTCTTTTGGGAAGACGTCGATGCACTGATGAGCTCCATCTTCACAGGCAATCGTGCAAAGATTACACTGTATGCATTTCGATTCATCGATCCGAGCGACGGCTTTGTATAACAGATTAAGCGACCCAAAATCCGTAATACATTTCAGCGATTTACCTCTCACTTCATCCAGATTCTGGTAGCCTTTCTCTTCCATCCAGTTCGACATTCCCTCGACCAAATCGTTGATAATTCGAAAGCCATAATGCATCACTGCAGTGCAAACCTGAACACTTGTTGCACCCAAAAGGATAAATTCAAGCGCATCCCGCCAGGTTGTGACTCCTCCCATTGCGGAAATGGGAAGCTGGATTTCCGGATCCACGGCAATCTGCGAAACCATATTGAGGGCAATCGGTTTTACGGCAGGTCCTGCGTATCCGCCGTGTCCCCCTTTGCCGTCGATGGCTGGCTTCAATTCAAGCGTATCAAGGTCAACACCCATGATCGTGTTGATCGTGTTGATCAACGAAATGCCATTCGCCTTACCTTTCTTCGCAGCACGCCCGGGGTAACGTATATCGGCAACGTTCGGCGTAAGTTTCACGAGTACGGGAATTGTGGAGACCTCGGTTACCCATTCTGTAATCATCGTGCAGTATTCCGGCACCTGGCCGACTGCGGCCCCCATCCCGCGTTCGCTCATCCCATGGGGACAACCATAGTTGAGCTCTATCGCATCACAACCTGTGTCGATCGTTTTTTTGACAATATCGTGCCAAGTTTCACGTTTTGATTCAACCATGAGCGAAACGATCAAAGCCCGATCGGGCCACAGTTTCTTTGTTTCGGTAATCTCCTTGAGATTTACTTCGACTGTCCGATCGCTGATGAGTTCAATATTGTTGATCCCGAGGATCTTCTG
>CAZOIM010000220.1:0-5769 GCA_964579855.1 uncultured Ignavibacteriaceae bacterium
GTTTCTGACAATCTTTAATATCCGTTCCTTCAACCGTGAAGCAGGGAGTGCCCTAAGCGATCGTTCGAGAAGATGAACAGGAAGGAGGCTCTGAATTTGCGCCAAATTGTCCACGAATTGAGCCCGATCTCCGGAAAATGCGACCCTGCCCCCATCCAATATGACAAATTGATCTGCCACAGTGATGGCAAACTCAATCTGATAATCCGATATAATCACCGTTGAGATTGTTTTCAAGGTGCGGAGGATGGAAGCCAGCCGTCGAAGAGCAACTCCGTCGAGGGAATGAGAAGGCTCGTCGAGCAACAGGATCGGCGGATTGACCACGAGCATATTCGCGAGTGCCACTCGCTGCAGTTCCCCACCCGATAGTGTTGATGGATTGCGTAACGCGAGATGAGACAAGCCAAGCGCATCAAGAAGTGTCGACACACGGCTTCGAACTTCAGACGCCTCTATGTCAAATGAATCGAGCGTCAGGGCAATTTCATCGAAAACAGTTTCCCGGAGACCCGAGATCTGATAATACGGGTCCTGTAATGTAAGCCCGACAATTGGGAAAAGAATATTGTTTGGCATTGGTGTAAACAACTCGTCTCCCACCTCGATGTGCCCTTTTGCGATCGCTTCATGGTGATGACTTCCAAGGACTCCCGCTATAGCTTGCAGCAGAGTCGTTTTTCCGGAATTCGTCGGGCCCAGCAATGCGCATATGCTGCCGGGCGCGACGTTCAAGCGAACGTCTGTAAGCGCTTGTGGAGTATCTTTCCAGTACTGAAATGAGAAGTCGGAAACGGTTAGGGTGAGAGCCAATGGACAAAGGATAATAATATTATGAATGACGAAAGGACCACGAAACCATATCCCCACGCATGCATTTGCACTTCGGAATCGTGATCGCGTTCGGAAATACGATGTAAATGGTAGCCTCGGAGCTCCAGAGCAAGGCCGCGTTCAACGCTTTCCACAATGGAAGAGAATACAAGGGGAGAAAGTATGAGGAAGAAACCCCTACTGCGAGCAACGATCCCTGCCCGAACAGGAGCGCCGCGTGCTTCTTGTGCTGTAAATATCTGTGAAATGCGATGAGGAAGCTGTTCGAGGAAGAACATCGTCAGCAAGAGGATCGAAAGAAGCGAACGCGGCATGCCGAGGGATTGCAGGTAATGTGCGAAATCCTGGAAGCGGGTGGATGCAAAAAACACAAGCACTGAGAGAGAAAGGAGGATGAGCCTCATCGAGACCGTCAATCCATATTCAAAGCCCGATTCGTAAAACTCGAGAGCAAACAGCTTGAGCATAATTGGTCCCTGGCGGAGGAGGAGGCCATTTACAGCCAGGAGCACACATACAAAAAGTATTGAATAGATTGCAAACCGAACCAAATATCTTCTGGCTGCGGGAGTTACAGGCTTAAATGGACTCGAAGTGCAAGCAAGGAGCACAATGATTGCAATGGGAGGAACGTTGAATTGCCAGGGAAGGAGAAACGCACACGTCCAGGCAAGGAGGATGAACGCGAGCTTATCAGGCATGGCAAGTGGCATTGCGCGAACCGTACTACGCAATAACGTTTGAAGCCCCTTTGAATTTGCTTATCAACCGCAAAGGGAGGTTTCTCAAGAGAAAGAAAACAATCAAATACGAAACTGTTTTGTCTATGGGATCAGACGTTAGTCCCTGATAGAAGACGCTCGTGAGGATATTATTTCCCATTGATCTGAAGAAATACACCAGTGCATCGGTACCGGCCATCATCGTGCCTCCGAACAAGAAAGTCGATATGGGAGCCGATACAGTAGCAGAAAGTATCCCCAGAATGATGCCGCCAAGGATGCAAAGGTACCAACGCTTGAACCAACCGTGATTGGCTATAAATCCTGTAAACGCTCCAATAACGATCACAACGGGAATGAAGAACATCATCGTAGGGTTTCCGAGTGCGGCAGCCATCAGATTGGCAAAGCTTCCCGTGATAATTCCTGCATAAGGTCCAACCAACACTGCAACGATGATGGTTCCAATGGAATCCAGGTAGAGCGGGATCTTGAGGGCGATCGCAATTTGTCCTACGGTCAAATTTAGAGCAATCCCGAAGGCAATGAATGGTATTGCAGATCCTGATAATTCCTGTCGTATGTTCTCACGGAGAGTCATGGGATGGGTTCAGGCAAAAAAGAACCCGACGTGTAGTCGGGTGAAACAAGCGAGATGAATGAGACTTTGCTCAAAAAAAGCAGTCGAACAGTGTTTAGAGAGCCAGGGTTGCGGGATTCTCTATTGTCTTCTTCAAATCCTGAAGGAAGCGCGCCGCCACAGCACCATCGATAATTCGGTGATCCGCTGATAATGTCACCTTCATCGTGTTCCCAATAAATATGCCTCCGCCTCGTACGACTGGTTTTTGTATGATCGATCCCACTGCGAGGATTGCGCCTTCGGGCGGAGTAATGATTGCAACAAATTCCTCAACATCGAACATGCCGAGATTGCTGATCGTAAACGTCGCTCCCTGGTATTCCTCTGGTTTGAGTTTGCGTTTACGGGCACGGTCGGCCAGGTCCCGCAGCTCAAGATTGATACGTGCAATTCCTTTTTGTTCGCAATTCCGGATAACAGGAGAGACGAGACCTTCTTCCAGGGAAACCGCAACGCCAATGTGAGCATATCCATACTGGCGCGTGGTGTCAGCGTGATACGAGGCGTTAACCTGCGGATGTTTCATCAATGTGGAAGCTGTCGCTTTGATGATGATATCTGTGAAGCTTATCTTCGCCGTGCCTGCTTTGTTCAATGTTTCCCGGAATGCAATGGCCGCATCCATGTCGATTTCGACGGTGACGTAAAAATGCGGCACAGTCTGTTTGCTCTCCTGCATCCGCTTCGCAATGGTTTTCCGGATGAGCGACAACTCGACATCCCGGGTCGTCCCCGGTACCACAGCCGGTTGAGCAGGCATGGTGCCAGCGTTTCCTTTCATGGCGCCTTCCACATCGCGTTTAATAATACGCCCTTGCGGACCGCTCCCTGAAATCGTCTCAAGCCTTAACTTATTATCCAAAGCCAATCGGCGTGCGAGGGGGGATGCTTTCAATCGGCCATTTGTCGGCACTGCTGGAGTTGATTCAATAACTGGCTGAGCGTGCGTTTCGACCGAGGTTGTCGCGGGGACGGATTTCTTGTCCGTTCCAGCAGCAACTGTAATCGGACTGCCTGACAAAAGGCCCGAAATATCTTCATTGGCCTCTGCGATGATTGCAATCGGTGCACCGATTGCCGCTTTGCCGCCTTCTGGAACGAGAATCTTGCGAAGTATACCCGAGTCGTACGACTCAAGCTCCATGTCCGCTTTGTCCGATTCTATTTCAACGAGCGTCTCACCTTGCTTGACCTTGTCGCCTTCTTTGTAGCGCCACTTGAGAATGACACCTTCTGTCATCGTGTCGCTAAGTTTAGGCATTGCAATTTTCGTTGCCATGAAGTTTCCGGTTTCTGGTCAATCCTGGTATAGAACTCTTTTGACAGCACGAACCACGCGATCAACACTCGGCAGTGAAGCGACCTCCAGGTTGTGGGCATAGGGAAGGGGAACGTCTTCCTGCGTCACTCGCTCGATAGGCGCATCGAGCGAATCAAATGCACGATGTTGAATTTCGAAGGCAATCTGGGCTCCGACCCCTGCGAATGGCCATCCTTCTTCAACCACCACGAGACGATTGGTCTTCTGAACAGACCGAACGATGATATCCCAATCCATCGGTCTGATCGTGCGCGGATCGATCAGTTCGGCATGAATCCCAAGTCCTTCGAGTTCTACGACGGCCTTCAACGCAACGTGTTGAAGAACCTTTGACCACGAGACGATGGTAACATCGCTGCCTTCTTTTATGATCTCTCCAACTCCAAAAGGAATCGTATATTCTCCCTCAGGAATTTCTGCCTTTTCTCCGTACATCACTTCACTTTCGATGAAGATCGTCGGATTGTTATCACGGATCGCAGTTTTGAGGAGGCCTTTGGCGTCCTTTGGATTCGAAGGCATGACGACCTTCAACCCGGGAAAGTGAGCGTACACGGATTCGAGGGCTTGTGAGTGGGTGGCGGCGAGGTTGTGTGCAGCTCCGCCGGGACCGCGAAAGACTATGGGGACATTGAAGTTCCCACCGGACATCGAGAGCATCTTCGCGGCATTATTTACTATTTGATCGTAGGCGACCAGAGAAAAATTCCACGTCATGAACTCAACGATGGGTCGCAACCCGGCCATTGCAGCTCCGATACCGATCCCCGCGAAACCTGCTTCGGCTATCGGCGTATCGATGATTCGGTCGCCGCCCCATTTATTGTATAATCCCTGGCTCACTTTGTAGGCGCCGTTGTACAGGGCAACTTCTTCTCCCATGAGGAAGACACGATCATCCCGCTGCATTTCCTCATCCATTGCCTGGTTCAGCGCTTCTCGATAACTTACAACTGGCATTCCAATTCTCCTCGTCAGGGCAGATAAACATCATTGAACAACTCTTCGAGCGGGGGCTCCGGACTATTTTCTGCGAATTCCACGGCTTCATCCACGGCCTTCTTTACACTTTTTTCCGCTTCTTCGATGTGTTCATCGTTCATGATATGTTCGCTCTTGAGTACTTCAGCAAATACAATGAGCGGATCGAGTTTCTTCTCTTCTTCAACTTCTGCTTTTGTCCGATAATGGCCAGAGATCGGATCGGACATGGAATGTCCGCGATACCTGTATGTTCTGACCTCCAGGAGCGTCGGCTCGTATGTTTCCTTTGCGTGATCCGCAGCTGCCTTGACCGTCTTGTACACATCAAGAACATCCATACCGTCGGCGACTTCGCTGCGCATGTCGTAGGCAAGACCTTTCTTGTGCAACTCCTCAACGGCAGAAGATCGGCTTACTGCAGTCCCCATACTGTACTTGTTGTTTTCGATAATGTAGACAACGGGAAGTTTCCAAAGAGCAGCAAGATTCAGCGCCTCGTGGAATTCGCCGATGTTTGTGGCACCGTCACCCATAAAGCAAAGACAAACCTTTTTTTCTTTTCGGTACTTGATGGCAAAGGCAAACCCGGCAGCGAGAGGTAGATGCGCCCCGACAATCGCGTGACCGCCCATAAAGTTCTTTTCGCGATCGAAAAAGTGCATCGAACCGCCTTTTCCTTTTGTAATGCCCGTGCCTTTGCCCAGTAATTCGGCCATGCACCTCTTGGGATCCAATCCTTTTGAGATAGCCAATCCATGGTCTCTATATGCAGTTATAACGTAGTCGTCAGGACTGATTGCCGCAATGGAGCCTGTGGCAACGGCTTCCTGACCATTGTAAAGGTGGCAAAACCCTCCAATTTTCCCCATTCCATAGAGTTGAGCTGCTTTCTCTTCAAATCTCCTAATGAGCAGCATCTCGTCGTACCACTGCAAGAGCTTTTCATTTGCAAGCCCCATGGTTTTCTTTTCCCGAGGGGGTCCGCTCAATATCGCCGCAGTTTTACTCATGCCCATTCGTTCTTTCCAAGTTTTGCCAAAAGACCCTTATTTTGGTTATATGAAATCGCTTCCAATATACGAAGAAGTTGAAAAAAAGCAAAAATGAGAATGTCTGGAGTTAGGTTAAATTGCGAGAGTCCGACTGAAGATTCGATAGGCAGATTGACAGTTTAGAATCATAAGACGACCACCAATGAGCGCTTAGAGGTCTGACTTTCGGCAGCAACTGTACGTTTTACAAAGCCTGGCTGGAAAGAACCGATT
>CAZOIM010000221.1:0-5602 GCA_964579855.1 uncultured Ignavibacteriaceae bacterium
CGTTTCTCGCGGAATCTTTGCTACCGCCATCCGATATCACGATGGCCTTTTTTATGTGACGTGCACGCTGGTAGACATTGGTGGGAATTTTGTGGCGACGGCGAAAAACCCTGCCGGCCCCTGGTCAAATCCCGTCTGGCTGAAAGAAGTAGACGGAATAGATCCATCCTTGTTCTTTGATGATGATGGGAAGTCCTACATTATCTATAATTCGATACCGCCGGGCAACAAATCGCTGTACGACGGTCACCGGACACTCAGGCTATATGAGTTCGATGCCGACAGTCTCAAGGTGAAAGGTAAGGAGCATATTCTTGTCAACGGAGGGACTGATATCACGAAGAAGCCGGTGTGGATCGAGGCCCCGCATATCCTTAAGAAGGATGGAACATACTATCTGCTTGCGGCAGAGGGTGGAACAGCGGAAAATCACTCGGAAGTTGTATTCAAAAGCAACAATGTGATGGGTCCGTATGTAGCCTACGACAAGAATCCGATCCTCACCCAGAGAAATCTCGATCCCAAGAGAAAGAACCCCATCACTTGTACCGGGCATGCGGATCTTGTGCAAACGGTGGGTGGAGATTGGTGGGCGGTGTTCCTCGGTTGCAGGCCGTACGAGGGTGATTACTTCAATACCGGTCGCGAAACATTTCTCTCTCCTGTAGAATGGATCGACTCATGGCCGGTGATTAATCCAGACCATAAAGAAGTGCAATACCATTATCTGCTGCCAATGGCGTCGGATCAAACGAGCAATGTCATTCGCCAAAGTGGAAATTTCGACTGGAACGATGATTTCCAAAGCGGGACATTAGACATCAATTGGATGTTCCTCAGAACCCCGCACGAACGATGGTACAACCTTGATGATCGAAAGGGATTTCTTGGCCTGCGACTTCGACCGGAAACGTGTTCGGGTAGCGGAAACCCAAGTTTCCTTGGTCACCGCCAACAACACGCCATTGGCTCGGCTCGAGTATCCATTGATTTTTTACCTCGAAGCAACAATGAAAAGGCGGGCCTCGTGATATTTCAGAATGAGCGTCGATTCTACTATCTCTGCAAATCGTTGGCAGGAAATGATCCGGTCATCCAGCTTTATAAGTCTGTCGACGGTCCGGCCGCCTCGGACTCTATGATCCTTTTAGCATCCCAACCATTCAGTACGAAAGAGGTCGAAAAGAAGCTCTCCCTAAAAATCGAGGCCCGCGGAAATACCTATGCGTTCTTGTATGCTCTCGGAAACAATGGATGGAGGTTATTGAAAGATGCCGTTGATGCAAGGTACTTGAGTACCAAAGATGCAGGAGGATTTGTAGGCTGTATGTATGCACTCTACGCTACTTCACTCGGTCGGCCCAGCTCAACTTCGGCGTACTATGATTGGTTTAAGTATACTGGTAATGACTTGGTGTTTCGGTAGGGTGGATGCCTGGTTGTTATTCCAGTGACGTGGTGACCCCCCACAATAATTAGTTTAGAAAAATCAACACATCAATTACACACGAGGAGATATAAAATGTCAGTTGAAAGAGATAAGTTCGTTGCATCGAAATTAGCCAAAATGACCCTGGAGGAAAAATGTGGTCAGGTTCTCACGTTTACCTGGCGCGGCGCCTACTTGACGCCCTCGGGGTTCGAGCAGCTCACACGGCTGCATGCCGGCGGCCTTTGCCTGGAACCCTACGCACTGGAGACGTGCAAGAACTTGTATTGGGGACGTTCACAGGTCGATCCCAATTTCAAGAAGCCGAAGGATTGGTTCGATATCGCGCACACATACTTCGACGACCGCAGCTTCGGCGTGAGCGTGACTCCTGCGGAGCTCACCGCCGCGCTCAACCAGCTGCAGCAAATCGCGATGAAACGTCCTGCGGGAATCCCTTTGCACATCACCATCGACATGGAAGGTGATTTCAAGAACGACTATGCATCAGGCCATGTCGTCCAGTTCCCACCGCCCATGGGCATCACCGCCATCGGCGACCTTGATCTCGCTTACAAAGTGGCGAATACACTTGGCAAGCAAATGGCGCTCATTGGCATTACACAGTTTTATCATCCGGTCTGCGATGTCAACATCAATCCCTTGAATCCTGAAATCGGCGTTCGCTCTTTCGGCGACGATCCACAGAAATGCGCGAAGTTCGTGGACGCGACGGTTCGCGGGTATCAAGATGCGGGCATCGTTGCGACAGTGAAGCATTTTGCCGGCCGCGGCGATTCGGCGACCGACGCGCATGATACACTGGACGTTTGCAAGGGTGATCTGAAGCGGATGAAGGAAGTTGAACTGGTCACATTTCAGGCAGGCATTGACGCGGGTGCCAAGGCTTTGATGACGGCACACACGATTTACCCGGCCTACGACAAGGAATTCCCCGCAACTCTGTCTTCGAAGATCCTCACCGATCTCTTGCGGAAGGAAATGGGATTCAAAGGCGTTGTTGTTTCGGACGCCATCGGTATGGCCGCCATCCTAAAAAAATGGCCGCTGCCACAGGCATGCGCCATGGCGATCAAGGCGGGCGTGGACACCATTCTCCTGAAAGCGGATGATGAATCTCGTTCGCAGTGCTTCTTCGGGATCAAAGGTGCCGTCGAGCGCGGTGAGCTTTCCGAGGATCGGCTTAATGATGCGGTCAGCAGGCTCCTGTCTATGAAGTACGACCAGGGTTTGTTCGAGAAAGCAGGAAAAATGGATCCGGAAAAAACCGACATCAACGTCCACAGTAAGGAAGTCCAGGGATTCTCACGGGAAGTAGCAGAGAAGGCTCTTCTCGTAGTGCGCGATAACAAGAAGCTTTTGCCCCTATCAAAGGACAAGAAGATCCTGGTCATCGAGCAGATCATGCCATACTCATTCCTTGGCAAAGATCTGTACAGTCACCCCCACATGTTCTGTGAGCAAATGGCCAAGCACTCGATGAACCTCATTCTCGATGACACTGGCTTTTATGCTTCTGACGAGGATATGCAGGAGTCTCTGGAACTTGCCAAAAAGGCGGATCTGGTCGTCATGACAAACTATTATGCCCGCATCGAGAAGAAGGGCAATAACCAGCGCTTGGTCAAGGCGTTGAAGGCGGCGGGACACACAGTGATCGTCGTGACCAACTTCCCGTACCGGAGAGGCGTCACCAAGGAAGCGGACGCAGTGGTGTGCAACTTCTCGGGTTCGCCCGATTCGATCAGGGCCGCCGCGGATCTTCTGTGGGGCACCATCAAGGCTTATCCCACAACAAAGATGCCGATCGATCTAAGTGCTGAGGCAAACCTTCCGGACGAACCCGTCGTTCCTTTGAAACCCGGGAAAAAGCCGGCAGCCAATATGTGGGCGGGAAAGTGCTGATGTCAAGCGCCGTTCCACAGCGTTGATCTAGCTATTGATACATTCGTTCCGAGCGTCGGCTACGAAAATGCAAACTCAAGCTGGCGCCCGGCTCAATTCTGGGTCCTCGAAAATTCGAGGTCACTCACAGATATGACTCAACACACCAATGAGCGAGAGGAACATGTCGATGAAATCCACCGCGTTTGACCTGCGTGACATTTACACTATCACGGGACCAGAAGTAGTCTCCATTTACGAAAAAAACAAGATGGCGGTCCACTTTCAGGGGATGTCCAAAACGTTGCAGTTTCCTCAAACGGTCGCCCTGCAGGGAGCGCCGACGTGTTCGATCGGCATTTCCCCGTATGGTCTGTACAACCGTCTGAACGACGCGGGCAGGCTCATAATGCTGAACCAAAAAGCGGTCCAGTTCGGCTCCGCGCCTTACGTCCGCATTGGCGAGAGTTCCACGATGCTGACCCAAAAACAGCCGGGTGAGACCGAATTTTCGGACGATATCCCTGCCCTCAAAAACTATTACCCTCCCGCGATTGCCGAAAAAAACGTCTCCCTCACCATTGCCACGCCATCGCTGGAGATCGCCTTCAAACTGGGGAAGATAAATATCATCAGACGTCTGATTTCTCCATTATTGTCGGGGAACGATCAGACGCTCATGCCCTTTGGTGTTGAGGAGTTTGAGATTGAAAACACATCCAACGATGCCCAGGAGATCACGCTCGTTGTGCCCAGGCCTTCCTTGGTCAACTTGCAGGAAAAGGAACTCAAACCGACGGACCAGGACAGCGTCTATGTCAGTTCAGCCGCACTCCGCGGTCAACGGCATGAAGAATTCCAATCCGATGGCCTCAGGGGTGTGATCATGGGCAGCTCGGGAACCGAGAACCGCATGGCACTGGCTGTGCTGGAAGTGCCTGGTGTCTCCGTGGATGTCCAGCCGTATTTTTGTTTGAACAAGTACACTGGAGACCTACTGCTGAATGCGGACGGGAGCTTTTATGAAAAGCGCCAGCCGATTTTCCGCAGTGACTATGGAGCGGCCATAAGTCTGACTTGCACCGTGGCTCCGAAGTCATCAGTGAAAATTCCCGTGGCCATTGTGCTGGATTTCCCAATACAGGTTTACATCGACGGCAAGACTTTCGAACGCAAGTACGTAAAGAAATTCACAAACCCGGAAACGCGCACGATTGAATTGGTCAAACTCGCGCTGAAGAGTTACCCCGTTTGGTGGGACCGGACAATCACGATCCAGAAGCGGATTTTCGATTCGATCCAGTCCGGCCCTGCCTACAAGAACGATCGCGACGGCGCCATGCGCCTTACCAGGTTGATATTGAACGAACTCCATTTCCCGTTGTCCAACGCCATCGTTTGGGTTGAAGATGAGAAGGGAAGTGAACGAGCCCGGTTCCTGGAATGTTTCGACTATGCCTATATCGATCCTTCGGATGTGGATTGGTATTCGATGGTGCTGTTGATGCTTTTCCCGAAGATCGAAAAGGACTTGTGCCAGGGATTCATCGATTCGATCCAGGCCGAGGATCCCACACTGCGCTGGTACCACCATCACGCCTCGAATGTCGAAGCCCGGAAACATTTTCAGGAGCATCCGGAGGCGTACGAAGGCATTTCCATGACCCAGATTCGCGATGCCTTCAAGACCAAAGGCAGTGTTGCCCACGATCTGTGTGCCATGCCCAAGGGTCATCCTCTGCGCAACGTGAGCGATTACGCGTGGTACAACAACAATTATTGGGTGGACCTGTATCCGAAGCTCGCCATGCGAGTGTTGCGCAACGTGAAATTCACCGGCGACATCGAGTTTTTGAAAAAGAACTGGGAGACACTCAAGTTCGGTTTGGATTCTCTGCTTAAACTTGATTTCGATAATGACGGTCTGCCCGAGGGCTATCCCGAAGACGTGAAGAACACCTTCGACAATCTGGTCCTCTTCGGGGCCGACGCGTACGACGCCACCCAGTTCCTGGGCGGTTGTCAGGCTCTGATCAAACTCGCCGACATGGTCGGAGACCAAGCCGGCAAGGAACACATCCAGCATGCCTTCGACAAGGGATGGAAAGCTCTCGATAGACTCTGGCGGGACGGAAAGAACAAGAAGGGTGAGAAGCTTCAGTATTACATCACTTGCTTCGAACCCGAGACAGGAAGGAAAAACACCGACGTCTGGACGAACCAGCTCGACGCCCTGTGGTACCTGCTCGCGATCGGCGAAGAGCCATT
>CAZOIM010000222.1:0-5599 GCA_964579855.1 uncultured Ignavibacteriaceae bacterium
TCAAAGAACTTGCTCAACTGATGGTCAAAGCGGATTTTGAGAAGGTGAAGAAAAGGGGTTATTGATGTTCATTGTCACCGACCGCATTTCTGAAATATCCCATTGCATTTTCCCCCATTGTCCTACTATCGCTTCCCGTGACGCTCAATAAAATTCTGAAATACTGGCTCCCCGTATTCCTTTGGATGGCGCTGACATTTCTGATGTCGACGGGAATGTTTACATCAGAAAACACATCAAGGATTATCGTCCCCCTCATCCGTTTCTTGTTTCCTTCGGCAACCCCACACCAGATCACGATCGCTCACGAAATAGTGCGTAAACTGGCACACGTCACCGAGTATTTTCTCCTGGGTCTCCTACTGTTTCGTGCTTTCAAAAGTGATTCCACAGGGCCAACGGTATGGCGATTTGCAATCTATGCTCTGGCAGTCGTCGCCCTCTACGCTTTGACCGACGAGTTCCATCAGACGTTCGTTTTAGGGAGGACCCCCTCGATCGTTGACGTGGGCATCGATACATTCGGGGGATTCCTGGCTCAATGCGTGAGCATTACATGGTTTCATTTCCGGAAGAGTCATCCTCGCGCAGTTCGGTATTCTTCTGGTGGAGTCTGAATGCTTGTGTGTACAATGGTGGATTTCCAACTTGAATGATATTCAGAGAGGGGATCATTGTGAAATCCCTAATTTTGGGGATTGTCGCTTTATTGATTCTTGCCTGGCATGTACCTGAAGTATCTGCCCAGGTACGACCAACACCCGAATTGCGAATAGCGTTGCAGCAGTTCCTCGATGCTGTGGCCAATGATGACATGGGTCGCATCCACGCCCTCTCGACAAAGAGCGGATACCAGCTCATCGTGAGGGCTTTGAATAACCATAAAGAAGCCAGCAAAATGCTCAAGGTCATTGGAGCGGAGTATGCGGCTTCTCGCGTTCGCTGGATGAAAGTGACAGACACGTTTGCTCGCGGCAAAGTGAAATTCGTATTCGTTGACCTCATCGTCCAACGCGGAAGGTGGAAATTCAATAATGCGACAATGCAGTGATGGTGTGCGTGGCGTGCATCTACTTGGTAGAAGCGGCGTATGGAAAACTCTGTTGCCTATTTCTTTTGTAAAAGAAATAGGTAAAAGAAAACTGTGCGAAATCAAAATCCCATTCTGAAGGTATGATGACGATTTGAGAGTGATGGGAGTGATCTCAAAAAGCAAGCGAGGAATGGATAAATATAGTTTGATCCCAGAATTCCCGCCCACGCCGCCAGTGATTTCGGAACCCACCGCACAAAAGCAATGCTAAAACAAAAAACGCAGACGCCGAAATTTGGCGCTTGAGGTGGACGGACATACGTGCATTTATTTCACGTTATGTTTGCTGTACCCCGTAAGCGTGAAATACGGGCTTATACGTTGGCCGTTTCGAACGGGGAGTTAATTTCGGCGAAGATTTTGGCGCCACAATATTCTATATGAAAGCGCGCCATGACGCTTCGCGCCACTTGGTTACTTCTTTCTCGGAAAGAAGTAACGACCCCACGCCAAGTGCGACCTTATCTACCTTCTTCTATACCCAGATTCAAAAGGCGGACTTTCTCGGAAAGAAAGTAAAGTCCGCACGGGCCAGTGCGCTACGACCAATATTCTTATAGTGTGAACAAGAGGTTATTGACTTGATTCTCCCAGCGAAAGCTTAAATGAAACCCATCGCGCGCCTCGGTGCAAAATCTCACGAAATCGGACATAGAATTTCTTAAATTCGAGCGATTGTTCTCGGGAAACACAATCCCCGTCACACATTTCATGTTGGTTCTGGATTTTCCCTCTTTTTTTCATATCTTGGAGCGCTATTGCTTCAAAATCGATCATTGACCTCTAAGATTCTCATGAATAAGCATACCCGCGGTGCGATTCTTGCCGCTCTCATCCTATGCGCTGGTGCGCTGTATGGCCAGACTCCTACTCAGGGGCAGGTTCAGCAGGCCGACGCCAAGCTCAAGCATATGTCGCCGGCGCAAATCAATGCCAAGCTTCAACAATATGGGTTGACGCAGGATCAAGCTGTGGCAAAGGCCGCTCAGTATGGCATCGACCTCGAATCCTATCTCCAGCCTGGTGGAATTGCGGATACCACCTTTGGAGCTCAGTCACAACAAGCGGCTCCTACGATACCGGTGGTTGTCGATACAACGGCCGCCGCCCAAACTGCCCAGCCGGCAGATACAAGAGCCCCCGCACCGATACCGGCTTCCGAACTCATTGGACCTAATGGCCTGAAATACTTCGGTTACAGCATTTTCCAAAACGTCCCTTCAGCGTTTGAGCCGATGGCTGCAGGACCGGTCGATCCGGACTATCTCATTGGCCCCTCCGATGTCGTCCGTATAAATATGTGGGGGCAGGTTGAACAGAGGAGTGATCTGGAGGTTGATAACGAAGGTCGGATATTCATTCCAACTGTTGGACCTGTGCTCGTAACAGGACTAACGTTACGAGAAGCTCAGAAGACCATTTTGAAGCAAATGTCGCAATCGTACAAAGGGTTGGCCGGCAACAACCCAACGGTGTCGTTGGATGTCACGATTGCCCGGTTGCGTCCAAAGCGTATTTTTATTATGGGAGAGGTTAAGGCGCCGGGGGGATATACCGTAAGTACCTATTCGACTGTATTTAATGCACTCTACAGTGTTGGCGGACCGACTGTGAAAGGGAGCCTGAGAGATGTGCGTCTCATTCGCAATGGAAAGGTGATCGCACACGTAGACCTCTACAACTTTCTTACCGGAGCGGACAAAATCAATGACGTTCGGGTCCAGGATAATGACTTCATTTTTGTTCCGACGAGGGGCAAGACTGTTTCCATCAATGGAGAGATCCGGCGGCCCGCCATTTATGAGCTGCTGCCAGGCGAAAATCTGAAAAAACTGCTGGACTTTGCGGGTGGTACCCTTCCGACCACGTACCTCGAGCGGGTTCAGGTTGAACACATCGTCCCGTTCAAAGATCGTCTCCACGGCGAAAGGGAACAGGAAGTCAACGATGTTAATTTCCGAAATATTGTGAACGATGGAAAAGACTATGTCCTGGCGGACGGGGATGCAGTAACGACGTATGCCATAACAGAGCCAGCTCGTAATTTTGTGACCATCGATGGCGCAGTGTACAAGCCGGGAAGATACCAGCTCGACAAAGTGGCGACGCTGCGTGACCTCATCGTTGCGGCAGACACTCTTCGGCCTGAAGCGTACACAAAGCGGGCCGATATTACACGTATCCACCCGGACAGCACGCTCGAAGTGATCCACGTGAATCTTGCCGCCGCAATGGCGAGGGATCCGGAAGAAAATATCCGGCTTGATTCACTCGACGCCGTCAAAGTGTATTCCATATGGGAAATCGCTCCCCACAGAACCGTATCGATCCGGGGTCACGTTTTGCATCCGGGTGTGTATCCTTATGCGGATAGTTTGACGTTGTTCGATCTGATCTTCAAAGCGGGCGGTTTGCAGGATTCGATGTATCGTGCCGAAACGTTTTTGCCGCGTGCGGACCTGATGAGGCTCAATCCTGACGGAATCACGAAGAGAACGATACCCTTCAATCTTGGAGACGTGCTGGATACGCTTCGGGGAGCGAATCAGTTGCTTCATCCCGATGATGAGGTAGGAATCTATTCAATCGACATGGCTCTTGTGAGGAATGATTCCATTGAGGTGCGGGGAAGAGTGAAGAGACCCGGAAAATTCCATCTCACCACAAACATGAATCTGCGGGACGCGATCTATCTTGCCGGGGGTTACACAGAAGACGCCTCCATGCTCCAGGCAGAAATTGCGCGCGTGGTTCCGAAGGGGATGGGGGAGGATTCGCTCGTGTACATCCGGTTTTCGAGTCTGCCGGATTTTACTGTAACGCTTGCCCAGGATAGACCGAGGACAGAAGCAGAACGGTCAACGGAATTCCACCTTCAACGGTACGATATCGTCTTTATTCGACCGAATCCCGAGTTCAAGTTGCAGGAATTGGTTACTGTTGATGGAGAACTTCGATACACAGGCGATTATGCCTTGAAGTATCCCAACGAGCGACTCTCTGACATCATTAAGCGGGCAGGGGGCGTGAAAAAGACGGCATTTCTGTTGGGAGGACAGATGACTCGGGATGGAGATCGTGTAAACGTCGATTTTGAAAGGGCTCTGAAAAATCCGGGAGGCTCGTACGATATCATCGTGCACGCGGGAGATATCATCTCCATTCCTAAAGCCCCAAATTCTGTGAAAGTTGTTGGTGAGGTGAACAATCCTGGTATACTGAGTTACATCGACGGGGATAATATGTGGAACTATATCGATCGTGCCGGAGGAGTGACGGACAGCGCAAACTATGCCCTGGTCCATTTCCCAAATGGCAACGTAGGAAAACACGGGCTTGGCTTCTTTTCCCGTAACCCGACGGTCGATGACGGATCGATGATCATCGTCACCAAAGTACCTCCTCCGCCGCCTGCGGTCGATGGAATCGATGTCGGTGCGACCGTCAAAGATATGTTTGCTATTCTCACATCGGCTGTGACAGTAATCTATTTGGTAAGTCATTTCTCGAAATAAACGGAACTCATTGAGATTTCTCAACGCTGGAATGAAAAGAATTGTACGCAAGGCCAGAGACCACAGAGCCGCTGCACAATGGGACATCGAGCAGCAATTGGGGACGACCCCGAACGAAAGGCGGAAAATCGCGAATGAGCTTAAGAAACGATTCTTCGGCAAAGCCGTTTCCGATGTACGTGACGCAAAGAATTGAAAAAGATTCAATATTTCTCGACGGATATCCTCGAATTCCTTTTTCTCCTCTCAACACACAGTGTGCGTTAACTAATTGTGGGTGGAGAGGCGGTAATTCACTCTTGAACTTATGACCATCGTATCGAACAGCCCGGTGACTCCTCCAGCGACAGGCTCCAGCCCTTTGACCTCATTAAAAAAGACGATGCACGTCGTCTGGGATTCTCGAAAACTTGTTCTACAAGTCACGGTCATTGCCACGGTCATGGCGATTGTCGTGAGTCTGATCATGCCGAATACCTATAAAGCGATTGCCGTACTCATTCCCGATACAGGGGAAAATAAAATTATGGGTCTGGCTGGGCTGGCGGATCTCGCTTCAGCGGCAGGACTGAGCGGCGCCTCGGCGGAACCGGAAAAACTCTATCCGATCGTCGTCGAGAGCGAAACGGTGCTGCGCGAGGTCATTTTTACGAAATACAAAACAGAAAAGGCGGACAGTCTGTTGAATCTTGTCCAATACTGGGGCATTAGTGAAGGAACGCCAACAAAGGATTTTGAGAAGGCGCTTACCAATATGCGGAACGCTCTGGACGTGGATTACGACAAACTCACCGATGTCGTCACGTTGTCCTTATCGATGCGTGAGCCGCAGCTTGCCGCGGATGTGTTGAACCAGGTTGTCGCGGGTCTCGACGATTTCTACAAGACCAAAAGGGTAACCAGTGCGACGGAACAACGCCGGTGGATAGAGAAAAGGATTGGTGAAGTGAATATCGATCTAAAACGAGCAGAAGATTCCCTGCAGGATTTC
>CAZOIM010000223.1:0-5595 GCA_964579855.1 uncultured Ignavibacteriaceae bacterium
AGGACCTGCTGGACCAGGGAGAAAAGTATGTTCTCCTGAGGGCAGGACCAAAGGCCAGAGTGCTTTCTATCCTCCGTCGAAATAAGAAGATGGCGGCAAAGTTCAAAGAGAAGGGGGACGGATTCGAAGTGACGACGGATTTCGTCAACATTCCGAACCTGACGAAAGCCCTTGTCAATGGAGGCGTTAAGATTCATGCCATTATCCCTCGCCGGTCCCTGGAAGACTATTTCCTTTCCATCACCGACAACAATGCAGCTGCGTAAGACTATTTTATCTTGAGTAAATCGCAAAGGTTGAGGTTATGAAGGCCAAACGAATATCAAAGAGCGGGAAGAGCCAGCGATCGACTATCGATTGGTTCCCGGAGCTGCTTCCGCTCTTCAAAAAATATGGCAAACGGAAGCACCCACTCGATTATCATAACCGGTATGAACTGATTGTTCTTGTCATCCTTTCGTCCCAGATGACGGATGATCGGATCAATGCGCTTGCTCCGGCATTCTTCAAACGGTACCCGACGCTGAAACATCTCGCCTCCATAAACCCGGAAGATATGTACGACATTATCAGATCCGTCCGGGGCAGCAAGAAGAAAGCGAAATGGCTCGTTGATATCGCAAAAGAAGTTGGCTCCGACGAGAAAATCCCGAGAACGATGGAGAGTCTGACCAACCTGGCGGGCATCGGTCGAAAATCCGCTAACGTTATCATCAGAGAGTCCGCGGACAACGCGGAAGGTGTGATTGTCGATCTTCATGTCTTGCGCGTTGTTCCCCGCCTCGGTATCACGACCGAAGAAAAACCAGAAAAGATAGAACAGGTGCTCATGGAGATCATCCCCCAAAAATACTGGAACGATGCCGGTATGAGTTTTTCTTTTCTCGGACGTGAAATCTGCCGGCCGACGGATCCTCATTGCGACAAGTGTCTCCTCAATTCAGTCTGCGCATACTACAAGAAATCGCGGCGGTAATCAGTTTGTTCTTATCTGATTGATTCTCTAACAATAGCTTTTCAGCTTCTAAAAACTGCGCTGGCGAAAGGAGGATGCTGTGGAACGATCATTCCGCATCTGGATGCAGGTTATGTGGACAGTCGCAATTCTCAGCGTACTTTCCATCCTTGGTGTCGTTCTTATGGCGCTGGAAGGTCTCGATTGGCGGGCCTACCTTTTGTTTATATTCATCCCCGGGATGCTGCTGATCCTGAGCATCATCGTCATCCCGTTGCTGTACTATTACAGGAAAAAGTACGCCAAAGGCACCAAAGAACTGACGGATGGAAAATACCTCGCCCACTGGAAGTATGAACCGGATGAGTGGAACCGGTTTGTTGAGGGTGAGTGGACAAGGACGAAAAAGAAGGCTCTCTGGATGCCGTTCGGTATTGTTGCGGGAGTTGTGGTGTTGGGGTATTTATTCAAAGGGTGGGGTATAGACGATTTCAAACTGATGCTCCCTTGGATATTCGGCCTGGCCGTTTTCGCGGCGATACTTGTGTATTTGTACGGGCGAAGGACGTATCAAAAGGGATTGGAAAAAGTCGGAGAAGTCTACATCGGAGAACGAGCGGTTCAATTTAACGAAACGTATACGACGTGGGACTTCTTCGGAGGCAAACTTGGTAAGGTTCAACTCCTGGATGGCGATCCCCCAATTTTGCAGTTTGAAATTCTGCAAATCAGTAGGTATGGCAACAAGTCTTCGGATGTAAGAGTCCCTGTGCCGCGAAATCATGAATCCGAAGCAAGGAAATTGGCCGCAAGATTTTCTCTTTCGTAATACGGCAGTCCTTACCGCAATCAAATCAAAAGCGGACTCGATGCCAAGGTTCGAACTTTTGCGAGGTTTGTTGTGTTCTAATTCGTGATCCGCAAGCTCAAGCTGGCTTTCGATCCTGTCTTTGTTCACCCAATATGAAATGAAAGGATATCATGGTTAATGCAGCCGTCCATTTACCGATTCCTCAAAATGAACCGGTAAAAACGTATGTGCCCGGTTCAGCCGAACGAATCGCTCTCAAGGCGAAACTCAAAGAAATGCAGAATCAACAAGTTGAAATTCCTTTGATCATCGGGGGAAAGGAAATCCAAACCGGAGACACAGAAAACATCACGCTTCCACACAATCACAATCATGTGGTCGGAAAATTTCACAAAGCGTCGCCAAAAGAAGTATCCATGGCGATCGATGCTTCACTTGAAGCGTACAAGATGTGGTCGGAAATGGACTGGGAGTCGAGGGCAGCCATCTTTATCAAGGCGGCGGACATGATCACGTTGACCGACTGGCGTGATATCATCAATGCATCGACGATGTTGGGACAGAGCAAGAATGTTCATCAGGCGGAGATCGATGCAGCGTGCGAAACAGCGGATTTCCTCCGCTTCAATGCATACTACGCAACGAAGATTTATCATGAGCAGCCGCTCCACTCACCCGCGGGAATGTGGAACACGATGGAATATCGGCCGTTGGAAGGTTTCGTCTTTGCAGTAACACCGTTCAACTTTACATCGTTCAGCGCAAACTTGCCCGGCGCACCGGCGATGATGGGGAATGTGACTCTGTTCAAACCGGCTTCGACGGCGGTCTATTCGGCGTACTACGTGGTGAAACTTCTTGAGGCAGCTGGAATGCCGCCAGGGGTGATCAATTTCCTTCCCGGTTCGGGATCGAAAGTTGGGAATCCGGTGCTCGATTCGGGACACTTTGCCGGGCTTCATTTCACGGGAAGTACGGAGGTGTTCAGGCAGATGTGGAAGACCATTGCAGGAAATCTTCCGAAGTACAAAACGTATCCGAAAATCGTCGGCGAGACCGGCGGAAAAGGATTTGTCTTTGCACATCCAAGCGCCGACGCACACGCCCTCGCCATCGCGCTTATCCAGGGAGCGTTCGAGTACCAGGGGCAGAAATGCTCGGCTGCTTCGAGGGCCTACATTCCCAAATCACTCTGGCCAGCGCTCAAGGAGTATCTGGTTGGCGAGTTGAAAACATTGAAGAGCGGAGACGTCGCAGACTTCACCAACTACAACAACGCCGTCATTGACAAGAATGCGTTCGAATCGATTACGGGGTACATCAAGCTTGCGAAGTCGTCGAATGAAGCAAAAGTGATCGTCGGTGGAGGGTTCAACGATGCAACAGGCTACTTTATCGACCCGACCATAATCGAGACAACGAATCCGAAATTCAAAACCATGCAGGAAGAAATATTCGGGCCGGTCCTGAGTGTCTACGTTTATGATGACACCAAATATGAGGAGACGCTTCACCTGTGCGATGAAACCTCGGTCTACGGATTGACGGGAGCGATCTTTGCGCAGGACAGGCGAGCGATCATCACTGCAAGCAGAATACTGGTTAATTCGGCCGGTAATTTCTACATCAATGATAAACCAACGGGTGCTGTGGTTGCGCAACAGCCGTTTGGCGGTGCGCGAGCGAGCGGGACGAACGATAAAGCCGGGAGCTATCTTAACCTTGGACGCTGGGTATCGCCCAGGACCATCAAAGAAAATTTCATTCCGCGAAGAGATTACCGCTATCCGTTCATGAAGGAAGATTAGTGCACATTTCGGCTCACTTTGCTGCCGAAGTGCCTTGCAAAGTGAGTCGGAAGCAAATTTCGTCCAAAATTGCGTTCTTAGTCGATCTTCGCTAACTCAATCTTCTCAATTGCTTTCACGTTCCTGTCTACAAAAAAATCAGGCGCAACAAAGATCGAGAATCGACCGTCGTTCTTTGAATCTTTCTGGTCGACCAGAAGAAAATCCTGGTTATCATTCCGATTGAAGATTTCGCTTAAGCTGAAAACTGCGCGATAACCATCCTTCGCAGAGACCACCAATATCGAATTCCTCGAATCGTTTGCATTTTTTTTCAACCCAACCAGAGCAATCTTTAACAAGTTTCCCGTTACATTCTGAACGCCTTTGTACCCCATCCCGTGACCATATCCGACTGAATTGTATGTGCGGGTCTCAACATTGGACGCAACTTCCCGGATGCAGAAGCTCTGCGCTCCGTTGATGACACTAATTTCCGGCGAATAGATATCCTTCGGCTTTTCTTTTTGGAACGATCCCGCAAAAGATCTCACCACAATCCGCGAAGGAGTGCTAAGAAATCGGCAATTCGAAAGATCATGTGTGCATACAAGTCGAGATTGCTCAGGGAGCGGCCACGTCGCTTTCAACTTCGAGGGATTGATTGGAGTAACGCTCTTGGAAATTAATTGCCCGTAGTTGTCTTTTGCATAGAAAATTTCACCCCAGCTGAAAACCGTGCGATGTCCGTGATCATTTTCGACGATCACGTAGAGGTCAGTGGAAGGGCTGAACTCTCTCTGACTCAGTTTCTTCACTTTGACGGTACTGAGGATATCATAGAGGGAGTATCCTGTACAAAGGAATGCACCCTTGAATTGCTGATGTCCGGAATCATCGAGCATAACTTCCTTGATTCGAACGCTTCTGAGAGGCAGGTGGCTCAGGTCAACGAGGACGGTATCTTCTACTTCTCCTGCGATGCGAATCGACGGGATGTCGAAGACGCGCGTTCCGGTGCTGTCGGACACGTTGGTGAGGTACTCGGTACGGGCGTGCGAATGGTTGAGAATTGTGAACACGAGGATGGACGAAAGCAATGCTGTTCTCATAATACGATTGCGAGTTAGCGTGATGGGCAATGATCAGATGAGTCGAACGTCAACAGTTGTTCCCTTCGGCAATTCCGTAACACCGATGGGGATAGGAAGTATTCCATCTGCAGCGGCATAAGAGCTTATGTGGGCTGTTCCGTGGTATTCAACGGGTCGGGCCGTCCCATCCGGCGCAATAATAACCGGTCTCCAGCCGATCCGGTTTGTCTTTTGTCTTTTGATGTCGCATGCGAGTGTACATCGGACGTTTTCAACGATCGTATTCAGCCCCATGAGTCCGGCCAGAAGTTCTTTGACGAGGACTTCAAAAACGATAAACGATGCAACGGGACTGCCAGGGATGCCGAACACAAACGTGCGATCGGCCTTTCCGAAAATTGCTGGCCTCCCGGGTTGAATGCCAACCCCCCGGAAGAGAATTTGAAATCCCGATCTTTCCAGGATCTCCGGAACAAAGTCGAGATCGCCTGCAGAGACACCCCCGGTCAGCAACATAACATCGGTCTCTCTTTTAGCTCGATCAATAACGGATCTGATGGATTCCATATTGTCATGGATGATACCGTAATATTGAGGAGTGCAGCCGAATTCGAGACAATGAGCGAGAAGTTGATATGAATTGCTGTTCCGAATTTGTGATTTGCCGGGACGAATTGCGGGTTCGACGATTTCATCGCCCGTGGCAATGATGCCGATTCTTGGCTTCTTACTGACCAATGGCCGGGCGTTTCCTGCGAGAGCCATTGCGGCGATGTGACTTGGCTTGATTCTCGTACCTGCAGAAAGCAGTTTTTGCCCGACGACAACGTCTTCACCTTTGACGCAAATATTCACCGCCGTATGTTCTTTCCTGAAGCGAATCGTTCCATCGGATTGTTCTTCAACTTCTTCGCGAAGCAGCACACAATCAGCCCCCACAGGCATGAC
>CAZOIM010000224.1:0-1538 GCA_964579855.1 uncultured Ignavibacteriaceae bacterium
CTACTCACTCACGTCCTGGAAGGTCGAAGACGGTCTCCCGCAAGGAAGCGTCCGCTCCATCACCCAGACGAAAGATGGTTATCTCTGGGTCGCAACCTGGAACGGACTTGCGCGGTTCGACGGCATAAACTTCACCACCTACCATTCGGCAAACACTCCCGCACTCCTCTCTTCCAGCATTACTGTCGTATTCGGCGACAGTCGCGGCACACTCTGGATTGGTACCGACGGTGGCGGGGCCGTTCGATACGCGAAGGGTGTTTTTGCCAGAATGGACAGTGCACGAGGTATTTCGGCCAAGCGCATTCACGATATCAGCGAGGACCGGGATGGGCGAATCTGGTTCTGCACTGAACGCGGGTTCTATTGTCTGCAGAACGACACGGCTCTGCATTTCTCATCGAAGAATGGACTGATCCACGATTTTGCCGGCTGTGTACTTCCGGGTCCCGACGGAACTCTGTATTTCGGCATGATCAATGATGCTTCCCGCGTTCGCGTTCGCAACGATTCGTTAGTCATTGAAAGCACGTTTCCTGTGGGAGGATTTCGACTCGATATTGACTCCACCGACGCACTCTGGTATTTTCGTCCAGGAAAGGGACTCATCCGCCGGGTGGGAGAACGAGAAATTGTTGACCGGAGGTTTCTCAGCATGGAACCTCGCGATGTTTTCCTGCCCGGTGACGGGAGGATCTGGCTCGCGACGAGCAAGGGACTCTACATCGCATCCGGTAACCGCGTTGAGCTTCTGGAACGAGTCGATGGCATCAACCTCGATCGTGTTGTCGTTGTTTTCAGAGACCGTGAAGGAAACTTCTGGTTAAGCAGCTCCGGCAAGGGATTACTCCGCCTCCGGCCCAGGTATGTCCAACCGTTTTCAAAACTGACGGGATTTGTCAGCGACATGACCATGTGTGGTCTTCAAGACCGGACAGGTGCGGAGTGGATCGGGACTTGGGACCAGGGATTGTTTCGCCGTCGACCTTCAATTCAGCCAATCGCTCCGGAATCGTTTGAGCACGTCCACCTGCCGTTGCCGACACTGTCCATCCTCGACTTGAAGCAATTCCGTGATGGATCAATCTGGATGGGAACGTGGGTGGACGGGGTGGCAACATTCAACCACGACCATTATTCCCTTTTCCGTCCGGGAACTTTGCGTGAGGGGTTTTCTGTCTCTTCCGTCGCGGAAGGGAAAGACGGTAGTGTGTGGGTCGGAACAGCGCACGACGGCGTTTTCCACTACGATAACGGAATGCACGAAGAACGATGGAACACGGAGAGTGGTTTGGGCGATAACGAGATCAGCGTTTTGATGTGCCAAAGGAATGGTGACATCTGGATCGGGACTTCCGGCGGCGGCGTGAGCAGGATCTCGAGTGGGGCCATTCGAACACTGACCCGACAGCAGGGTCTGACCGACAACTTTATCAGCACCATTCTTGAGGATGGCGAGGGAACGGTGTGGATTGCGACGGTGCGCGGACTTAACAGGTGGAAACCGATCCATCCTGATGAAGCAGGAAGCGATGGCG
>CAZOIM010000224.1:1638-5523 GCA_964579855.1 uncultured Ignavibacteriaceae bacterium
GCGATTGTCCTGCAACCCGGACAAACGAAGCTCGACGTGCGTTACACCGGGATCAATTTTTCGGCTCCCCGAAGTATACGGTTCAAATATTTCCTCGATGGATCCGATAAGGATTGGGTCAACGCGGGGGGTGACCGGATCGCTCACTACACCAACCTCGACCCCGGAAACTACACTTTCAGGGTCATTGCATCCAACAATTCCGGCATCTGGAACGAACTAGGAGCGTCGCTCGCGGTCACTGTCCTCCCTCCCTTCTGGGCGACGTGGTGGTTCAGAATCGGTGCATTCATCATTGTTGTCGGCACGGTTGGATGGACGGTGCGCTGGATCGAGATGCGGAAGATCCGGGAGAAGATGCGGGCGATGGAACGGGAAGCTGCGATAGAGCGTGAACGACTTCGCATTGCAAGGGATCTCCACGACGAGCTCGGCTCGCGGCTCACGGAAATCGGGCTTATGACAGACCTTGCCCAGGGCCGGAAGGTAAAAGAGAAAGAAGGACACCTGAAGGAGATTGGATCCACGGCGCGCGGCATTGTTGACTCTTTCCGGGAAATCGTCTGGACCGTGGGACCACAGCACGACACGCTGGAGAGTCTCGCCGAATATGTTTCGCAATATGTCTCGACGTATCTGCGCAAGGCAAATATTCGATGCTGCCTGCAACTCCCTGATGAATTCCCCGCTGTTCCGCTTCAATCGGAAACCCGGCACAGCATCCTGATGGCGGTCAAGGAAGCGACAAATAACATCGTGAAACACTCGGCTGCCACCGAAGTGTGCGTCGACGTAAGGATCAATGGTTCGACGTGCAGCATCGAACTCCGGGACAATGGAAAGGGTTTCAGTACTCAGGCGAGCCGCCGGTTCTCGCACGGGTTGGAGAATATGAAAGAGAGAATGGAAACGGTGGGGGGAACCGCAGAGCTCAGTTCGGAAAAGCGAAAAGGCACGATTGTGACGTTTGCATTTCCGGTTTCAAACGGATCAAACACGTCGGCATAGCCCGTTTGGGCCATTGCAAAGCATCATCGGGATGTGTAGGTTTAGACAGAACACAAGGAACAATCGTAAACTGACCCTATGGCGATTCGCATATCGATTGTCGAGGACGATGAGCGTTTGAGAGGAAGTCTGATCGTTCTTCTGGAAGGAACGCAGGGCTTCCGGTGCATCAGCGCGTATGGTGATGCTGAGTCTGCACTGAAGGACATTCCATCCAAGAAGCCCGATGTCGTGCTGATGGACATCAACCTTCCCCATATGTCGGGAATCGACTGTGTTCGAAAACTCAAGTCGAAGCAACCCGAACTGAACATCCTGATGCTGACGGTCTACGAGGATGCCGCCAAGATCTTTCAGGCTCTTGAAGCTGGTGCCTCCGGGTATCTCCTGAAGATGACTCCTCCTGATGAGTTGTTGAAAGCCATCCGCGAGATCCACTCGGGAGGCGCCCCCATGTCAGCCCAAATCGCCCGTAAGGTGGTGCAATCCTTTCACGCTGATCCAGGAAAGGAGCCCGACCTCCAACTGACAGACCGCGAGGAGGAAATCCTCCGTGGTCTGGCAAGCGGAAGCCTCTATAAAGAGATCGCCGACGAGCTTGGCATCAGCAACGACACCGTTCACAATCACCTCAAAAAGATCTATTCCAAGCTCCACGTCCGATCCCGCACGGAGGCAGTCGTAAAATACCTGAAGCGGTAGAGTACTGCCTAAACCGACCTCGATTTTTCACCGATCCAGCCACCCGTACCCAAACGGGCTATTTCGTCTGACGCTCCCACTTCTGAAATTGCTGTTGAACAAGACAGTAATCGTTCACACTGGATACAGGAGGAATTCATGGAATACCGCTCGAGACAAATCTGGGTTTTCGTGCTTGCGACTTTTTCGTTGCTCTATCCCCATCGCTCCGCCGTCGCTCAATGCAATACGGAAGTCATTACTATCGCACCGACAACAACTGCAACCGGTGTGCTGTCAGCGTATCAGACGTTTACGGCTCCTCAGAACGGCGTTCTGAGCAGTTTTCGTTTCTACGCATCGGTGCCGGGATATAACGGATCCTTTACTTACACGTTCAGTGTGTACAACCAGTCGAACACACTTCTGCACCAGCAGTCCGTTACCTACCAGATGTACAACAATCTTTACTATTGGAATACGGTTACGTTTAACGATACGAGTCTCTTTTTTGCCGCCGGACAGGGATTTAGGATTAATCTTGATTTTCAAGGGCACGGCATTTTTACGACGAATTTGGGCATCAATAGCTCCGTCGGAGGATACAACGGTTCGGGTTCTCAAGCACTTGCATCCGGAGTCTCCATGTCGATGCCGCCAACAATATCCTTTTCGCAATCATCGCTTCCCTTCGTCTCACAATCGCTTGGGGTTACGAAACGCGACAGCATGACATTGACCAACTCGGGATGCTTCCCGCTAACAATCTCTTCTGCGGCCGTGGCGAATAGCCATTTCAGTATTACCCCCACAAGTTCATACATTACGGCAGGCGGATCACAGAAATTCTACGTCACCTTCACACCTTCGGGAACAACGACGGTCGCTGACAGTATTAAGTTTGTGAGCAACGCGCCCGTGAATGGGACGCAGAAATTCCCACTAAGCGGAACGGGAGTCTATAAGGCACAGTCCAGCGCCGGTAATGCTCTCTCGTTCAACGGCTCGACATCGTACCTCGTTTCTTCCTCAAATCCCACAATTGCAAACAGCTCATTTACGGTCGAATTCTGGGCCAAGAGCACGACGTCGACGCCGAGCGGCTTTTTTTGTGGCATGGGAACGACGAGCACAGACCAGGGATTGCACATCGGTTTCGTCGGCAGCACAGCCATCCGATTCGGCTTCTGGGCGGACGATGTCGATTATACTTCCGTGACCGATGCGGCCAACTGGCACCATTACGCATTCACCTATGATGCCTCGTCGAAACTCCAGACCGTCTACCGGGATGGCGTCAGTGTGGCCACCCATACGACGAACAACAATTTCAGCGGATCGGGAGTGTTCTACATTGGCGAAACGTTTACGGGGGGCCCCTTTAGCGGTACCATTGACGAATTCCGGCTATGGAATGTCGCCCGGACGCAGACACAGATCCAAAATTGCATGCACCAGTCACTGATTGGTACCGAGTCCGGTCTGCTCGGCTATTGGCGGTTCGACGAAGCGACCGGTTCCACTGCTTATGACGTGACGGGACACGGATATTCCGAAACATTCGTCAACAGTCCGACACGCGCGACGTCAACCCTTACCCTCGGCGCGACGGCTGCCGTAACTGACTCGGTTGCCGGAATCACTCTTTCCTCAGCAACCCTGTACGGCCATGTCAATCCATATGGCCCATCGACAACTGTGACATTCGATTATGGAGTGACGACTTCGTACGGTTCGTCGGTGACCGCCAGCCAGAGCCCCGTATCGGGCACAAGCGCCACGACCGTGAGCGCATCGATCACCGGACTCACTTCGAGCACCACATACCATTACCGCACGGTCTGCGTGAATTCCGTGGGAACGACATACGGGTTCGATTCCACCTTTACGACGCCTGCGCCTCTTCCCGTTCAACTCAGTTCCTTCACGGGAAAACCCGATCGTCTCAGCGCAGTGTTGAAATGGCAAACGGCAACAGAAGAGGACAATAGCGGGTGGGAAATCGAGAGAAAGGCGATTGCCAATTTCGATTCAGCAAGTGCAACTTGGGTGAAGGCGGGGTTTCTTCAGGGAGCCGGAACGTCGACAGTCCCGAAGCAATATTCCTTTGTCGATCGCGCAGTGACCTGCGGCAGTTATGCGTATCGTCTCAAACAGATTGACCGGACAGGGACGTTCACGTATTCACCCCAGGTT
>CAZOIM010000225.1:0-5519 GCA_964579855.1 uncultured Ignavibacteriaceae bacterium
GCATGCAGAACAAAGAGATTTCGATGCCATTTGTAGTGCAACAAGATGGATACATTCTCGCTCCCTATTTCGACTATCTCAGTTATTTTTTTCGCAGAGAATGGAAGTGCGCTCCGGAAGACACATTGGGAATAATGATCAAGATCGCCGATTCGAGCGTAGGGACTGTCTCGGGGAATCATGTTGAGAAGACCCTCACGCACGAAGATTATCGTCGACTCCAGGAGGGTGTGAAGACATGCATAGACATTTTTGGGCGCCTGGGAACGGATTCTTCGAACATTGTTCTTGGCACGCTCAATGCAGGTCATCCCGGCGGAATGCTGCCGCTAGAAGGGGAGGAGACGAATTCGTTCCATCCATCAAGACTTCCGGAAAATGTTTTTGTCGCCGATGCGAGCTTGATTCCAGCATCGTTGGGAAACCCTCCAATTTATACCATCATGGCCATGGCAAAGCGGGTGAGCAGAAAGTGCCTCGCGTAATCGAATCAACGTTCGACGGATCAAAAACTTGCCTTCGTGACGACTAGCGCCACAACGAACAAACCTGCTTGACATTCGCTAAGTCGTTACATACTTTCAAGCGTAGATTGACCTTTCCCTAATCAAACAATATCACCGATAGGAGGTTCATATGCGTACGGTTCTTGTGGTCGTCGCAGTTGCTGCTATATCACTTTGCCTCACTTCTTGCGGGTCTCCTGAACCGGATATGACCGCGTTGAAAAAGACCGTAGATGAATACAATGCCGCTTCGAAGGAAGCCATGATGACAGGGAATTCCGAGAAGTCTCTGGCGTTCTTTGAGGATGACGGTTTGGAAATGGGGCCGAATATGCCGGCAGTCAAGGGAAAGGAAGCAATAAGGGTTGAAGAACAGCAGATGATGAAGTCCGGCATGAAATTCAAGTCGGTGGATTTTACAGTCACCGATTTGCAGGCCGGCGGCAAAATCGCCTATGAAATTGGGACCTATGACATGACCATTTCTGTCCCGAAGGCTGGGGATGTAAAAGACAAAGGCAAATACATCGCACTCTGGCACCAACAAGCTGACGGTGTCTGGAAGCTGCGAGCAGAGACATGGAATACCGATATGCCGCTTCCCGTCGTGGAGAAACCGAAAGCCAAGAAGGTCGACACAAAACACAAAATAGTTGCCAAGAAGAACACTTCGAGCAAGAAGGCAGTTACGAAGAAAACTAGCTCAAAGAAAAAGACAACGAAGAAGTCGAACTCAACAAAATAGGACGTGCTCCCAGTAAACTTACACCGAAATTTCCCCGTCTGCTCTCTGCCGACGGGGATTTCTTTGTATGTCGATTTCGTGCATACGACGTTGAACTGTTGACAAATTGTATCAAGGGATTAACATCGAAAAGGAGGTACGATGACACTAATGGCCATCGTTACGTTGCCGCTGAAGGAATTCGTTTCCGAACTTCTCACCTTTTCATACTCCATTGCTCATTATTTGGGCACGTTTGTAATCTATCTCTTTGGACTGGTTGTGCCGCAATATAATTTGCATAAAGACCTGGCCGATCCTCTCGGGTTCCTCGCGGTTATTACAGGCTTCCTGATTCTCTACAAGATTGCTCAGAAGCTTGCCTGGGGAGTCCTTGTCGTTGGTTGGATCTTTGTGGCGATCAGGGTCTTGATTGTCCTGTTTGAGTAACAGTGATCTCGACCAATTCCTCCCAATCGAGGAATGTCTATGTCGCGCAATCCCCGAAATCAATGAGATGTCTGCAATCCTGGTTATTTCGATTCCATATGAGTACTTGCTGCATTTACCTGTCGTTCTGCGTAGCTAGGGATACGGTGGAGCGAATTTGGAATATAGACTATTATCGAGTTCGATAGCATCATTTCTTGAGCGCAAAGTCTGATGCCTTTATCAGATTCACCGTGAATCTCGCAGAAGCAGAATACTCTCCGCAAACGGTGATTGGACCGGTCTTGGTCATTGTCGTTGCCACTGCCTGTTTTTGGTCAACGGCAGTTGTCGAAATCGGCGCGGTACTTCTTGTTCTGAACGCCTTGGTGCTTGTCCTGGTATTACGCAAGGATTATTCTTCTCCACAGGTACGGCAAGCACCAATTGCGGTCAATATCCGATGGGCTCTTGCGCTATGGATCACCTATGAACTGGGAGTTCTGGTATCATTCATCGCATCGGGTATTCCGTTCTCCCGGCATCCCGGCCTCGTGTGGCATCCCTTGCTTGTTCCTGCGATTCTGCTCACTCCGACAGTTGTCCACTACGCAAATCGTATCGGAATAGCGTTTCTCTTCAGTGCAATATGCTCTGCTGCCGTTACACTTGTCCGCCAACTTGCTTCAAGCGGGTCGCAAAAGGCTCTGGCTGGATTTGTTGGTGTGACGACGTATGCCGACTTGCTTGCGCTGGCAGTTGTCGTCGCAGCAATTTGTTTCGCGAAGGATCGATCATACTCAAAGATGAGTTGGGCGATTGCTTTGGCTGGAGTTATGCTTGTGCTTGCTCTTTTCAAAACATTTGAGCTTGCACCAATCATTGTCGTGGTCGGAGCCGTGACGCTCATCATCTATACGCTTCCGGCGATGGCGAAATTGTCCTGGCTGGGATTGATTGTTATTGCGGCGATTGCGGGCCCTTCAATCCCGATCCTCAAAGTCAATTGGCTGATTCATGGACACACTATAGATCGCTTTATCGTTTGGGAAGAAGGAACGAAATTGCTTTGGAAGGCCCCATTCTTCGGTTATGGCCCCGGTTCCTATCTCAAGATAATGCCTGCAGAAATTTGGACCAGGTTTGCGAACAGGCCACCTGGCGCTTGGCACAATGACATCCTGCAGACTGCACTTGACAACGGAATTATTACTTCTTTTTCGTATACCGCTCTCATCGTGCTTGTCCTGTATCAAACATTCAGAACGATGCTGAAGAGTGCGAGTTCGGAGTCAACTGCAAAGGCGCTCGGCCTCCTTATGTTATGCCTTGTCTCTTTTGGGCTGATAGGCAATGTAATTTCGACTTCGATCCTTGGGGTTCTCTTTTGGATTGTATTGGGACTGAATCTTCAAATCAACCTTTCATCTGTGTCGACCCGATTGTTTGCGAGGGCAAATATGAATATCCAAAAAGACGTCGGAACTTCTTATCCAGGATGATTTTCACAATGAGATCCCGCCGAACATTACTGATAGGAATGTATATCCTGACCGGATTAATAGGCGGTGAGGTGGCCGCGAGAATCACAGCCTATTTACGAACCACGAAGACGACCCTTTCAGGGAAAGGGTATTATCGCCTCGATAGCGAGCTCGGTTATGTCCTTGTTTCAGGAAAGACGGTGAACGGAATCAAGTTTGATTCGCTGGGATTCAGGGGCAAAGAATATTCGACAAAGAAACCCAAAGATATGTTCAGGATATTATGTGTTGGTAACTACATTACGTTCGGAGCTATCGCCAGTGCCGATTCAACAACCTATCCCGCAATCCTCGAAAATACGTTGACAATGGCAAAGGGTAGACGAATAACGATTGAGGTGATGAATTGTGGTGTGAATGGCTACTCCTCGCGCCAATCCCTTCTCGATTTGCATTTACATTTGCTTTCGCTGAAACCGGATGCAATTATTCTCTGTACCGGTTGGAACGATATGATTCTTTCGAAACAGGTCGGATGGCACAGGGAACTGACGGGTCTCCTTAATCGTGACTATTTCACTTTCAGAGAATCATTCCTGTGGTGGATGCTTAGGACTAAGTTGTTGCGGTTGCCGGCAACGGTGGCCCAGGATCGACTTGCGGACTTCCGTCACAATGTGGAGGATTTTGGCAGAACCTGTGATTCCAGTGGTGTGATACTCATGTTGCTTGATCTGCCAACCATTCTTTCCGAACAGATGACTGAATCGGAAAAAGCCAATTTCTTGAAGAGTACCTTCAAACCTGGCGAAGAGCCTTTGTTCCTGGCTTATCGACAGGTAATTCTTGATGTTGCAGCCCAATTCCATCACCAACTTTTGTCATCAACGCTCAACTACGATCACTTCAACAAGGATTCCCTGATAGTCGACAACTGCCATCCAAACAATCGTGGTTATCGAACCATGGTCAGTGAAATCGCCCCTCAGGTTGAACGCTTGATTCCACGGAATTAGTGAGCTAATAGGAGACGTACCTGGAACCCTTTAGTATGAGCCCGTCACCGGTGTCGCGTCGTGGTTACTCTCGCGCCAGACTGATTGCCTGGATCGGTGTACTTATCGTAGTGTGTCTTCTCGGAGTGTACACAATCCGTTGGAATTCTCGACTGACGCACGGATTCGCGATGTACTATACATACAGTAGTATGCTGCTTCACGGTGATGATCTTACCAGGGTATTCGATTACCAACATTTCAACATCATCATTAGACAGTATGGCATCGCGGGTGTTGTTGACATGCCGAATAATCCACCAACGGTTTCGTTAGCAATGTTCGCACTCGCCGTCTTCCCACCTGCAGTTGCCAAGACAATTTGGTCAATCTGCTCCTTAGTACTTCTGGGATTCTCGATCGTCGTACTCTTGAAAGTGTTCAGTATTGATTCGCGTAGAATAGCGTATCCTTTTCTTGTTGGGCTGTGCTTTCTTTGGCGACCCGTATATGAAAATATCGCATTTGGACAAATGTACATACTTCTGCTCTTTCTTTTTGCCCTCGCATTGTACGGCATGAAATCCAGATCGTTTGTCACGACGGCGTTAGCAGTCTCTATTTCCGTTGTCCTGAAGGGCTACGGTATTCTTGTTATGTTATGGTTCGGATTTCATAGGATGAAGAAAACACTTCTTCTTGCCGGCATCGCAATTGCCTTAATATTCCTCCTCACCACCCCGGTCTTTACGCCAAAGGTATGGCAAAGATATTGGGAACAAGGCATTCCCAATCTTCTTGACAGTCCATCAAATGCTCATGTGGCTTACCAGACAATAGCAGGATTCATAGATCACATGTTTCATTATGAGGCTCAATGGTCCCCGCATCCGCTTATTTCGCTGCCTCAGTGGTTCTCGACAATAATTACCTTGCTGGCAGTTGTTCTTGTGATAGCAGGAGTGTTGGTTGAAGGGAGGATTGAGCACAATGACCCGCGATTGCTCCTTTCATTTTGTGCGGCGGTGGCTGTTGGAGTGGTGACTTCTCCCGTCGCGGAGGAATATCATTACACTTTGTTTCTTCCGTTGGTTGTCGGATTGTCCGCAACGTTTCTTGAGGAATTTCAAAAGACAAGACGATTGGGGTTGAAGGAAGCCCTCTTTATCCCGTCCATACTGTTGCTTGCGGCGCCTTTGAGATACAAACTGCTGCAAGGCGTTGGTTTTCCTTTCATCTTTCTGGCATATCCAAAACTCTACGCGGGATTAGCCATACTTTGGTGTTACAGACTGGCCGCAATCCCGCGCAGAACCTTTCGACCGGCAAACAATGCTGTTCGCGAAAGTCATTGAGCCGATTCCATTCCTACTTTCTTCTT
>CAZOIM010000226.1:0-5496 GCA_964579855.1 uncultured Ignavibacteriaceae bacterium
TCGGGATCATTCCAATTTCCCGGTTTGGCGAATTTTCCATGACCTGCTTGGGAGAAACCAATGCCAGCCATGCTTCCCCATGAATCTGAAATGTCGCCAGTGGTTCGCCAGCAATTGCCGCCTACTTCGCCTCCCCATTCCCAAACATCACCCATTCCGTATTGGCAAAGACTAAAGACGATATCCCGGTTTACGCTATTCAATGCCGCGCGCATGACTTTATACGGCTTTTTTAGATCGTCGAGAGACGGTTTCGGAGCGATTCTCTCGTAGGAGCACCAGTCGTACTTCAGATAATCGATTCCCCAATCTGCATAACGCTGAGCATCCAGTTGCTCGTGTTGATAACTTGCCGTGTAGCCAGCGCACGTGAGAGTACCGGGCGAAGAATAGATGCCGAGTTTAAGCCCTTTGTCGTGCACGTAGTCGCTCATACCCTTCATATCCGGGAATTTCTTGTTCGTATTGATTTTACCGTCCTTGTCCCGCTGTTCTCCACCAAGAACGGGATCTTTTGAATCCGGTTGGACTTCCCAACAGTCATCGATATTGATATAGGTCCATCCATGATTGATCAGACCGGATTTCACAAATGCGTGCGCAGCCGCGCGCACTTTCTGATCGTCAACTGCGCACGCCCAGCAATTCCAACTGTTCCAACCCATCGGAGGCGTAAGACAAACATCGGAGCCGACAACAATATTGAAATCCCGTGAAGCACTCCCGACATCGTTCTTTGCCCCAAGCGTCACCTTGTACTTTCCAGGACTAGAAACCAATCCAGATATTTTTCCCGAACGCGTATCAAGCGTGAGTCCTACGGGGAGCCCCGCTGCGGAGAAGGATATGGGCCTTTTTCCTGTGGCTGCAATTGTAAAGAGGAATGGATGTCCGGGTCTCACGCCAAATACTTTTGCTCCGTTGATTTGAGGCTTATCCGGCGAAGGTGGGGTAAGGATTTTTGCTTCGCCTGGTTCGGGAATTGAAGACTTCGTAAGATCCAATGCCTTCACGGAGGCATCAACGCTCAGTTTTGCATCGCACCAATCCGCATGATCCCAATCGTTCCCATCACCGGCGTCTGTAACCAGAAGTCCGAGTGTATAGACATTGGAAAGATCTATGTCGACAAATTTGGCGGCATCTCCCTTCTTGAGAATTCCGCTTTGCCAAAGCACCTTTTTGTCACCGAGAACAAAGAATTCAACGCTCGCCCGATCCCGGGATTCATCGTCGATGCCCACAAGACCTGTGAATCGTTTTGCCATGCGATTGAGATCCAATCGCATGTGGCTTGTTGAGTGTGTCCCAACACCATGATCGAATTTCTTTCCTCCGACCGACAAGGGATTTCCTTCGACCGATTGGTTCGCGTGCGGCGATCCCCATCCTGCATCCATTGCCGACAAATTTAATTGGTCAAGCCAGATTTGCTGAGCGTGGATGGAGCCACAGCCGAGAACGAAGATGAGGATAAGTATCGTTGAGAAGAATTTCATCGTCTCCTCCAGTAGCGGGTTCAAGTTGTTTTTGGAGAAACAAGGTATGGAAATGAATTAAGAAATTTCTTCAATTTCACGAGGAACAAAGCGGCTATTCTGAAGCTTTTCATAAAGGTTAGATTTCTACCACGGTGCCGATCTCGGTCTTTTCGGTAATCTCTGCGACGTAAGAGGCTATCGCAAGATCCTGTGCAGCATTACCGACCGATTTAAAGACGGTCAATTCATCCTTGCTAGTTCGGGCCGATTTTGTCCCAAGAATAATTTCACCTAATTCTGCATGAATGTGGTTGCGCGTTATAGTCTCCTCTTCAATGGGAATGACAATATCGCCGGCCTCCGCAAGTGCAGCACCCCTCGAGTCTACAACGAGTTTCGAATTCTTGATCGTTGCCGAATCAAGTTCTCTGAGGTTCGGTTTGTAGGATCCAATGCCGTTAATGTGAACTCCAACTTTGAGGTCTTTATATTCGAAGACGGGTTTTTCCGATGAAGTTGCTGTACAGATGATGTCAGCTTCAGATACATTCCTGGGAGAATTCGCGCTTACAATCCTTAGCCCGAGCATTGAACTCATTTCGGCGCAGAATCGTTCGGCTTCCGATTTCGCAGGACTGTAGACAAACACGCGATCGAGTTTCCTCACTGATGCAATTCCTTCAAGTTGAGTGCGCGCCTGGGTCCCGCTGCCGAAAATCATGCAAACGTGTGCATCGCCTCGCGCCAGGAGATCAGTGGCCAAACCCGACGCGGCTCCAGTTCTTAGGGCCGTCACGTACTCCGCGTCCATCAGCGCAAGAGGAATACCGGAATCAGAATCACAAAGGATGAGCAGACCATGGATGAATGGCAAATCTTTTGTTGCGTGATTGCCCGAGAGTGTGACGATTTTGGTTGAATATCGTTTCATCTTCGACGAATACGCAGGCATGATGATAGCTCGGCTCTTTTCGGATTCCATTTCCATGACGATGCGTTGGGGAACGAACACCCCGCCAGATGAAAGCTCTGCGAAAGCGCTCCTCATCAGCTCAATCGCCTTCGGCATCTGCACGACCTTTTTAATATCATCCCGTGAATAGATTCGGAGTTCAGGCATCAGTACGTACCAGTTACGGGAACATCGTTGGTCATGGTATTCGCCACTAGTGAATCAAGGTGAGTTTCTTTTGAGGTCGGGAAAGAAATTCCGCACCTGTTTTCTTTATCACCACCATTTCTTCAACCGTTGCAATGCCGCGGTCCTGTACTGGTAACCTCGGTTCGATTGTGAACACCATGTTCTCTTCGATCCGCACGAAAGGTTTTCCAGCGTATTTTTCCCACGCAGGACCAAGCAACGCTGTCCCGTCGTGCGCAAATCGTCCGACTTGGTGACCGAGTCCGTGCGGGAACTCCGGATATCCGGCATTCGTGATGTAGTCCCGGGCAATCTTGTCTATTTCAACACCCTGGACGCCGATCTTAATTGCTTTACGCGATGCGTCTATCGATTCAACGATCGTATCAAAACCCTTTTGCACTTCTTTTGGTGCGCGCTCCTGACCTTTTTCCAAAATATAGAATGTGCGCTGAAGATCGGAACAATACCCTTCGACTTTCATGCCGAAGTCTATGTTCAAAATGTGACCACGTTTGATTATTCTTTCCGTTGGATTGTAGTGAGCCCCTGCGGTATCGGGCCCCGTGAATACCGATGGACAGACTTTTGGATCCCAGGCCAGTTCCAAGCCCATTAACTTCACCCTCTTTTGCATGTACTCTGCGACTTCAGCCTCCGTTTTTCCCGGTTTGATAAATTGGGCTGCTTCGGCAAAGACCTTCTCGGCACTTCTGATCGCTCTAGTGATGAGTCCAATTTCAAGCGGCGTTTTTCGTTGTCGCATTGCTGAGACAATTTTCTCAGCAGAGACGAGCCTGTCTTGCATTCTCAGATCCGAGAGAGCTTCATACAAGGTGAGGTACATGCCATGCGTCAGACCATCGCAGATTTCGCTGTCTTTGGAATAATTGATGGCAATGGATCGCGGATTCAGATTGTGCATCGTTTCAAGGAAAGGTTTCTTGAATCCTTCGACGTAATCGACAACCTGATCGTAGACGTGGAGGTCTTCGATCGATTGTTTGTCGTATCGTCCTACGATCGCTATCTTCTTGCCTGAAGAAGTGATGACAAATGCTGAGTGCCACGTCAGGGAACTGTTGACAAGAAACGGAAGGATCGGATCACCGTTGAGAGCCGTCTCGCGGACGAAGGTTATCCAGCAATCGATTCCCAATTCCTTGAGAATCTCAATAGACTGATCGACTTTTTCGTTGATAAGCACGGAGGTACTCCTTCAAAATGCCCGAAACACAATTCTTGAAAGCATCGTGTTAACTGAGTTAGAAGGGATTAAAGAGACAACCGCAGCAAGCAGAGATGCCATGAACTTCCGACGAAACTAGCTGATTCGTTTGAAATCAATGAATCCCCGCTCTACATCAGTAAAAATAAGCTGGACACGGATCCGGCGGCCAACATCCAGACCATCATATCCTTCGACAAGTCTTCCCTCGATCGGTGGTTGAAGCACCCGTACCCACGTCCCCTTTGCGGAAGCGCCTGTCACGATGGCTTCGAACTGTTGCCGCAATTTTGATTCGAGCAGCATTGCCGCAGCGGATTTTTCCACCTGTCGCTCGACTTTTTTTGCCGCATCCTCTTCCTCGGTGCAATGCTGCGCCAACTCCCCAAGCTCATCCACGTCGTAAGGGGCGCGTAGACCATTTATGGCGGCTTTCAAAAACCGATGGGTGATGAGGTCGGGATAGCGTCGGTTCGGTGCTGTGGAGTGCGTATAATCCCGAACGGCAAGCCCAAAATGGCCGATTGCGTCATCTCCCGGCATTTCGACAACATATTCACCGGCCCCCATGAGTTTGATGACCATGAGAGAGAGGTCGGGAAACCGTAGAGGATCTGAGGCGCGCGCCGCATAAAGAAACTGACCAAGAGCCTTTGAATCAGGTTCCGCCGGGAGAACGAATTTGTGTTCGGTGGCGAGCTCCACGATGCGGTCCCACCTCTTCGGCGTGCGGACAACACGGCGCATAGAAGGAATTTTCTTGGATGCGAGAAACCGGGCGGCAACTCCGTTTGCGGCAATCATGAAGTCCTCGATGAGCTCCTTTGCCCTGTTCCTCGTGTCGGGCTCAAGGTCGACAAGAAGGTCTCCGTCAAACACGGGACGTGCTTCAATGGTTTGGAGATCGAGGGCGCCGTTCATATGCCGTTTTGCTTTCAGAGTCTGAGCTATCCGATCCTGCAATTGTATATTCTCGGCAAGCCCGTTTACCGGAGCAATTGCAGGAGGCATTGTTCCAGTCCCGTCCAGCCACGCGGCAAGGCTATTGTAAGCTAGTTTTGCCTTATTCCGCACGGTCGCTGCGTAGATATCAGAAGACTGCAGCGATCCGTCGCCTGTATACGACATTTCGACAACGATCGAAAGCCGATCAACGTCTTGATTAAGAGAAGTGAGATCTGTCGAGAGTTTTTCCGGCAACATTGGGAAAATACCGCCAGCAGTATAGACGGATGTTGTGTTGTGCCGGGCATGTTCGTCGAGTGCTGTTGAGACTCTCACGAGGGCATCGACGTCAGCAACGGCGACAAAGATCGTCGTTACTCCATTCGGGAGAGTTTTTGCTGCCGTCAACTGGTCCAGGTCCCGGGAATCGTCGTTATCGATTGAACACCAAAGCAGGTCCCGAAGATCGCGTGCCGAAGCGTTCGTGCTTGTAGCAGGCCCACTTATCCGATCCAATTCCGCAAGGGCTTGTCGAGAAAAATCCGGCAGTAATCCTCTTTCCAGCATAACGCGGTGGGCGATTCTCTGCAATGTGGCGCGATGCTGACCGGCATTTGTGTTCGTCATTGTGTTCCTCTAGTGTTCTTGAGTGAGAATAATTCCAACGCCGTTGTTGTCCGATTTCTCAGGTGTCCACCGTT
>CAZOIM010000227.1:0-5418 GCA_964579855.1 uncultured Ignavibacteriaceae bacterium
ACTGAAGATCACTTCAACAGGATCATTTTCTTCACATCGACAAACCTCTTGTTGGCCGAAACGGCTTCAGTTCGATAGAAATACACTCCACTGGAAATCATCGCTGCATTCCAATCCACCGTATACACTCCAGCCTGCTTCTGTTCGTCAACAAGCGTAGTAATCACTTGACCAAGAAGATTATAAACTCGAATCACCACTTTGCTCGCTGAAGGTAATTCATAACGAATTGTGGTCGATGGATTGAACGGATTAGGATAATTCTGCATCAACGCAAACTTTCTGGGCAATGCTGATGTCTGTCCAACTCCTGCTATTACCGTTGGATTGAATGACCATGTATCTCCTGTCCCTGGAAAATGGGCGGCGCCGATCAAAAACTGATCATTGGATGCCCAGTCAACTTCTGCACGTCGTGAACAGGCTATCACCCACATGATGGCCAGTGAGGAGTTATTCTGTAGATTCACGTGATATGTTGAATCGTCAACCGTCGAGTACGGGGAAGCAAAGATCAGAGCAAATTCACGTGCGATGGAGTTGTCATTTATCCCTACATTTGCGGATGCAGTAGGCGGCCAATAACGACCGTCAACGAGTCCTCCAGACGAGTCGTTTTCAATAAGCCCGACAGCCAACCGCACTGGGGGGTTTTGAGACATATCCCAAGCAGAAAAGGGAACGGAATAGTTGAATTCTTGGTACGGAAATCCAGTAGCACCGTTCAAGATCCACGGAATAAATGAAGGTGGGGTGCTGCCGTTGTTCCCTAAGTTTCGCAAGTATCGATATCCTCTTGAAAAATTGGAATCGGACGGTGTCAATAGAGGGTTCCATAACGAATCATGATGGACCGCTGCAAGTCTGAGCAATACATCGTGTGTTCGGGAAGGCAAACGAACGGTAGTACCTATGCCGCCATACGCAAGATTACCAGCCCACCCGATGGTTCCTAAAGATGGATTGTACAATGTAGGGTCGCTCGGATTTCCGAATCCTTCAAGTCCGATTCCGGCAAATCCTCCCACTGGAGAGAATCGACGAGTTCCAGATGGAACATTCCAGGCTATCATCCCTCGCCCCGCCGTGAGACCTCGAGTGGTTCCTCTTACGATCTTAAAACCATCCGTCACAGACATCGTGTGTCCGAGTGAGTCAGGGAGCGCGTGATTGGAAAACAGAACACTATTTAACGTCATATCGACAAGGGTAATCCCAGGATCACGAGCCGCGTTGATCGAATCGACGCCTTGAATCTGGTATGAGTGATCCTTGACGGCTGCCCATCCCCCAACAACAATGTAGAAATTGCCAGTTGCCTGACCGGCTGAATGGGTGACCGGGCTCGTGTATGGTTGCGTAAGGAATTGCTGCACTGGAAAACGCACCGTGTCTTGCCATGTGTTGTTCAGTGTGTCGATGATTAATATCGGAATAGTATAGAACGGTTCCGTGTAATTTGCTGGAACATTGAAGAAGAAATACGTTGAGGCATTGTTTGGATCATAATGGAGAGTTGTGCTTGCTGTCGAGTCCAGCGTTTGAACAGCGATAATCTTTGCTAAAGGAGGTGTTGTTATAGAAAGATGATGAAGATCTACTGTGGAATTGTTTATCAACGTGAATGTAAACCGCACGTTTTCTCCTGGATTCGCTACTCCGTCGGAATTGAGATTATCCGAAACAACGATTGGGGAGACGATTGAGAGCGGACCAGTCGTCGTGATATTATCAGAAACACCTGGCCACGAGGCTGAGTTGCCATCTTGGTATTCAACGTTTGCCTCAGCCTTGAGACCTAATTCCTGTTGTGGAATTTGAATCGATCCACCAAAAAGCATATCGTGTGGTAACCCATCGTCGTGCAATCCATCATCAGATAGCGTGTCAACCCCAACTAAAACTCCGTTGTATGTTTTCAGGTAGATAACGATTGCCTTGGCGTTGATCCCCCTTGCATCGGCCAGAAATGACACAGTGCACGGCGATCCATAATTGATGGAATACGTAACCTTCGGAGGCATTGCGTTGAATGGAAGTTGATTGTAGTACGCCTTGGCATACGATGCGCCGGATTTCAGCATTCGCACGCTCGAAAGGTTGTCTGCCCCCATCCCGTTAGCGAGAGCAATGACGACCTCGGCAGTATCGTGAAGGTTTAGAGTCATCGGTCCATGCACCGCAAAAATTCTGCGATCATTGGCTTGCACGTCGTAACCATCAACCCAACCTTGACCTGTTATCGGATCACCGGGAAGAAGAAAGTTCGTTTCGATATTGTGGCTCATCGCATACGGCGAAGATGACCAGTAAGGTATTGCCGCAGGGTATGCAGGTCGAGGCAGATCACCGCGCATCATGTTAAACCATTGCTGAGTTGCGCTATAATAACCAGGATAAGGGTCTTCAATGGCTGAGGACGGCCATTGATATATAGATGCCGTGAGCGGTCGTTGAAACCAATATGCATAACCGTGCCTCCATTGAAAATCGACCATGGCGCTGTCTGCTGATATACCTGTATAGTGTGACACTCCTTGTACAAAAGTGAATCCAACGGCAGGTGGAGTTAAGCCTGCTGCCAAGTATTTTGAATCAACATTCTTTGAGTTGTACACATAACTAAGGCTAAGCATCGAATCTGATCCAGCAAAGTCATCTCCAGAATCACCAACGTCAGGATCCGACCATTGAGCAATATACAAACTGTCGATACTGGAATTGGCAGGAGCGCCGGGGTTTCCTTTGTAAATCAATTTCACTTGTTTGAAGATGATGTTGTTCAAGGGTGTTGAAGAAGCATAACACCACAATGTCACTTGTTCTTCCATGCCAATGGGAGGCGAACCAGCGAATTGTGCGGTGACGGCTTGACTTTCGTCATTGCAGACAAACCAGACCGTCTTCGATGCCCCGGGAATGCCGGGAATGTGATGAGGGTTGGATGGATCATAGCTGGGGTCGTGACGCACAAGTTTGATCGAATCAATAAACCACGGAGCACCTTTTGTAGCCGGCCATTCGTTCCAGTCCGAGAAGTATTGGGATGCCACTTGTGACTTTTGATCCGAAGTCACGCTGTTCACTGATTCCATGAAAACCGATGCGACGTCTGAATTCAAATCCGGCCATTTCGCAGGAGTGTTTGCGATGGAAGACGTCATGTCCGAGCGAACCCCAAATGCCCTCGCACTCAGTGATCCGGTATCCGCTGGATTCGTAGTTCCATCTGCGTTCAAGGCTCCCGGCTGCATTCCATAATAGTAAGTGTCTCCAGTTATCCTTAGAGAATTGAGATATAGTCCATCGTCAACCAACCCCCCGAACACGATTCCTTCCTGGTAGATCGTCCCAACTCCAGAGCCTTTGGGGAATTCCCCGTTCCAGGATTGTTGCACCAATGCAGGGAAGAATCCATCGCTTCGAACCCAGGAAGTTACGTTGTTACCGTTCATCAAAACATTCGGCTGAACTACTCGGACTTTTGCGGTGCTCGGTCTTTTAGACGACAATATTTTCTGCGCGTGTAAACAAACAATACCAAGGCAGAGGGTCATCGCAACGTGGAAATATCTCATTCGAAATTTCATGATAGTGTCCTCACCCATCAGTCGTTAAAGGGTATTAAACACAAAAGCCTCCATCATCTTTCGAATCCGGAGGCTTTTCTTCACATCCTCACATCACGAGTCATTCCCCGGACTCGCAGCTATTGCGAACTACAGTAAACTACTTGTTCATTCACCGAGTGTCAATACTCTGAAGAAGTTCATGGTCTTCTCTTGTCGCATTTCTGCAAAAAACAAAAAAAGGAAATGTCATTGCGAGGATCCCGTCGAATGGCATTTGACGGGAGACGAAGCAATCTGACCTAGTCGGGCAAGGTTAAATCGGATTGCTTTGCTCGTCCCTTCGGGACATCGCTCGCAATGACGAGGGCGAATGGGAAGTGATGCTTCCGAGAAACCCTAGAGCACATTTTGTTGTTCTTATGAACGTGATAACTCAACATTGTTTCCACGCCAACCAATTTCCCAGCTTTGCAACGCAATCTTGCCTTTTGGCTCGAAATTTGGCTATATTGAAGAACAATAATCATTTTTGAAAACGCTTTTGTCAAGAAGGATACAGGCTTCATGATAAAGAAACCAACGAAAAACGTGAGCGATGTGACGATTCGCTTCGCCGGCGACTCGGGGGACGGCATGCAGTTGACCGGCACCCAGTTCACGAACACCACCGCAATTTTGGGAAACGACCTGAGCACACTGCCGGATTACCCAGCCGAGATCCGGGCACCTCAAGGCACCCTCTTCGGCGTCAGCGGCTTCCAGGTTCACTTTGGCAGCAGCGAGATCAACACCCCCGGCGATGTGTGCGACGTCCTCGTGGCGATGAACGCCGCAGCCCTTAAGGTCAATCTCGCGAACCTCGTCATCGGAGGAGCTATCATCGTCGATACCGACGGGTTCAACGAAAAGAACCTGAGACTTTCCGGCTATGCTTCCAATCCTCTGAAGGACGGTTCGCTATCCAAATACCAGGTGTTCGAAGTTGACATTACGAAATTGACCCAACTTGCGCTCGCAGAATCAAGCCTCTCGAGCAAGTTCATCGACCGCTCAAAGAACTTCTTCGCTCTCGGACTGATGTATTGGATGTACAATCGTCCGATGGAACCGACCATTAAGTGGATCAACTCGAAATTTGGCAACAAGCCGGACATCCGCGATGCAAACCTGAAAGTGATGCAAGCAGGTTGGAGTTATGGCGAAACGACAGAAATGTTCACTGTACGCTATGACGTTGCTCCTGCAAAACTCCCGCCGGGACGATACCGCAACATTACTGGGAATCAGGCAACGGCGTGGGGACTCATGGCGGCAGCAAAGAAAGCCAAGATGGATCTCTTCCTCGGCAGCTATCCAATTACTCCCGCCAGCGATATTCTGCACGAATTAGCGATGTATAAGAATTTTGGTGTCAAGACGTTTCAAGCGGAAGATGAGATTGCAGGAATTACATCGGCGATCGGCGCTTCTTTTGGAGGAGCGCTTGGTGTAACAACCACGAGCGGACCCGGCGTTGCACTGAAAACTGAGGCTATGGGGCTTGCTGTAATGGTTGAGCTACCCCTTGTCGTTGTAAACGTACAGCGTGGCGGACCGAGCACCGGATTGCCGACCAAAACGGAGCAGGCAGATTTGATGCAAGCACTCTACGGACGAAACGGCGAAGCCCCAATTCCCATCGTCGCCGCGTGCACGCCGGCGGATTGTTTCGATGCGGTCTTTGAAGCAGTTCGCATTGCAATCAAGTATATGACTCCGGTGTTCTGCCTTACCGACGGATACCTCGGCAATGGATCGGAACCTTGGCTCATTCCGAGCTTCGACAAGCTGCCGGACATCTCACCCA
>CAZOIM010000228.1:0-5384 GCA_964579855.1 uncultured Ignavibacteriaceae bacterium
AAAGGGTCAGCAACGGAGTTTACCGAGAAAGACTGGTTTAAGACTCTTGCCACGACCATAAAGATGGATGATCTGATTAAGAAGCACGGTGCAGTTATGGACGCATATGATCCTCAGAAAAGGATCGGTCTCGTCGTTGATGAGTGGGGAGACTGGTTCGACGTGGAGCCTGGGACAAATCCCGGATTTCTTTACCAGCAAAACACCCTCCGCGATGCAATCGTTGCAGCCGTTAATCTGAACATCTTTCACAATCATTGTGATCGAGTGAAGATGACCAATATCGCTCAAATGGTAAATGTGTTGCAGTCCATGGTTCTGACCAAAGACAAAGACATGGTGCTGACCCCGACGTATTATGTCTTCAAGATGTATTCTGTGCATCAGGATGCCGTGCTCCTGCCGGTTGACGTGCAAAGCGAGTCTTGCATCAGCGGAAAGGATACGATTTCTGCCTTGAGCGTTTCAGCCTCGAGGGACAAGAATGGAAGAATTCACATCTCCCTTGCAAACCTTGACCCCGAAAAAGCGCAGAACCTGCGATGCGAAGTCAATGGAACTTCCGGATCAAACGTCACGGGCGAAGTTCTCACCGCAGCGACGATGAATGCACATAATGATTTTGGCAAATCGGAAGCCGTGAACTTGAAACCGTTCACCGGTGCGCAACTTCGAAACGGGATTCTCACCGTTGCGCTTCCGGCAAAATCCGTCGTGACGCTTGAGGTAAATTGACCCCGAGGCGAGGCAATAGATCAAGTCGGTAAAAAGGTTATCCGGATGTATCGCTGGTGCACCATTGCGCAACATCCACGCTGTCATTTGCATGCACTATTCATGTACTAGATTGCGCCAGAAGGAAAATATGCTAACCAGGAGAATGTATGAGTAAACATGATGAGAATGTCCATGAAGCAAGTTCTTCACGCAGAGATTTCATCAAGAAAGCCGGGGCCATTGGAGCCGGTTTGCTTGTTGTTCCGTATTTAAGACCCTCGGGAGTCTTTGCGTACAACCACGCGCAAAATTCTACTTTCCTTGCCACAGTTGCGATGAGCAACACAGCGAGCACACCTGCTGATAGTTATGTCTATGATGACGCTGGCGGCGGAGTGAAGCAGAAGGTGAAGTACGTTCTTGATTTGTTGGACCAAAACCAATCCGGCGCCGTTTCGGCCCTCTTCAGCGCGGGCAAGAAAGTCGCGATTAAGATCAATCTTACGGGAGGGTCAGGGAACTCTGCCAGTTTCAAACCCAACAGAAGCGCGAAGTTTCCTGACTATACAATTACTGAAGCAATGTGGACCCATCCGGCGGTGATTCAGGCCGTCGGTCAGTACGTCCTTGATTCCGGCGTAAATCCGTCTGATCTCTATATTGTGGATGCCTTCTGGGATGCCACGTGGCAGAATTCCGGCTCGACAGCCCCGTTTGGCTCTAACGACGCATTCGGCTATCGGGCCGTTCAACAGGCGCTGGGCTGCAACGTGGTCGATCTCAATGATACCACTGCCGCAAACATCGCGGATGTGTCGACGGGGAGCAATCACTACAACTTTTCGTCGTTGACGATAAACAAAATACTCCAGACGGTCGATGTCTATATCTCCATCCCGAAGTTGAAGCACCACTCCGCAGCCGGTTTCACGTGTGCGCTCAAAAATCAGGTGGGGATCGTACCGAAATCGCTGTATACGATAGCGAATGACAACGGGCGGAGGGGAGCGATTCATCATCCGACAAACTCGACGGCGGAATGGACTTACTTGCCAGAATCTATTTGCGATCTGAATGCTGTTCGGCCGGTTCATCTCGCAGTTGTCGATGGCATCAAGAATTCCACAGGCGGTGAGGGTTCATGGTGTGCGAATTTTGCACCGTGTTCCAAACATGCGCTCTTCGCAGGACTCGATCCTGTCGCAACCGATAGCATCGGCGCAAAGATCATGGGGCTGGATCCCGAAGCGGCGTCATTCCCACTGCCGGCGCCGATGACGAATGGTTCAGCAACGTCTTCGATCACGGACAATCACCTTCACCTTCTCAACGGAAAAGGCGTCGGCACGAATCAACTTAATCAAATTCAGCTTGTGGGCGACGGCGCATCGCTCGCGACTTCGGTGCGTCCGCACACAGGACCGCAGCAACCCTCGACGTTCCAATTGTGTTCGAACTTTCCGAACCCATTCAACCCGTCGACGATGATTGTCTTCACTTTGCCGAAAAATGCCCAGGTAACGTTGAGAGTCTACGATATTACCGGTCGCGTCATCGAAACTCTTGTCAATGGCGATGTTCCTGCAGGCGAACACCGAATGCAATGGAGCGCGCAGGGTCTCGCAAGTGGTGTCTATCTCTGTAGAATGGAATCCAACGATTTCTCCCAAACGATCAGGATGTTGTACATGAAGTAGGCGCATTCTTCAACGCGCCATCTGCTTCGGCCTACTCCAGAGTCTTTCGGGGAAGTCAGAAATGTCACCCCGGCATTTACGTCGATGCCGGGGAGACAGGAAACCGTACGATAGTGTCGAAGTGCGCGATTCGGAAAGAAACCATAACTGAGAATTCATGTCGAGGCTCAATATGAAACAAACGCTCCTGGCTCTCTTGTGCGCTGCGCTCTCCACGAGTTTATGGACGCAAACGCTTCCATTTCAGAACCCTGATTTGAGCTCGGAAGCGCGTGCCAAAGACTTGCTTACGAGGTTGACATTGAGCGAGAAGGCATCCCTCATGTGCGATGAATCGGATGCTATTCCACGTCTTGGTATCAAGAGGTTCAACTGGTGGAGCGAGGCTCTTCACGGCTTGGCCAATAACGACAGTGTTACGGTGTTCCCTGAGCCAATCGGCATGGCTGCTTCGTTCGATGACGCCTTGGTCTATCGTGTGTTCAGAGCTGCCTCGGATGAGACTCGGGCCAAATACAACGAGGCAAAACGAAGAGGTCAGGAGAACCGACGGTTCTTAAGTCTGTCGGTGTGGACCCCCAACGTGAATATCTTTCGCGATCCACGTTGGGGAAGAGGGCAGGAGACTTACGGGGAAGATCCTTACCTGATGTCGCGGATGGGCGTTTCTGTCGTGAAAGGACTGCAGGGTCCAACCGATGCGAAATATCGGGAACTCCTGGCCTGTGGCAAGCACTTTGCCGTGCATTCAGGTCCGGAATGGAGCCGTCATACCATCAACCTCAATAATGTCGATCCGCGTGATCTCTATGAAACGTATCTGCCAGCCTTCAAAGCGCTGGTGAAAGATGCCGGTGTCCGCGAAATCATGTGTGCGTATCAACGCTTGGACGATGAACCATGTTGCGGCAACACACGATTGCTGCAAAATATCCTCCGCGACGATTGGGGTTTTAAGTACATGGTTGTTTCCGATTGTGGTGCAATATCCGATTTCTATCACAGCCATAAAGTCTCGTCCGACGCAATCCACGCAGCGGCAAAAAGCGTGCTGGCAGGTACCGATGTTGAATGTGGATATGGCTATGCTTTCAAGACATTGCCCGATGCCGTCAGCAGGGGCTTGATTACCGAACAAGAAGTGGACAAGCATCTCCTGCGTGTGTTAGTCGGTCGTTTCGATCTGGGAGAGATGGATGACGATGCACTGGTCCCCTGGTCGAAAATCTCTCTTTCGGTGATTAGCTCTGTTGAACACAAGACACTGGCGCTCGACATGGCTCGCGAGACCATGACTCTCTTGCAGAACAAGAACAACATTCTGCCTCTTTCCAAGTCAACGAAGAGGATCGCTGTCATCGGGCCAAATGCCGACGATCAGGCTCTGATGTGGGGGAACTACAATGGTACACCATATCATACTGTCACAATTTTTGATGGCATACGGTCAAAGCTTGCGGGTAAGAAGATTGTCTATGATAAAGGATGCGATCTGGCCGAGAATACTGTCACGGTGAGCGCGATTGGTGAATGTTCCTTCGACGGCAAGCCCGGTATTAAGGCGACATATTGGAACGACCGTGAGTCCAAGGGAGACATTGCAGCGACCGATCAGATCGTTCATCCTCTTAAAGTCACCACGTTTGGACAGCACGAATTCAGCAATGGTGTACATCTCGAGAATTTCTCTGCCAAGTACGAGACGATCTACAATCCATCGCAGTCCGGCGAAATTGCTTTCAAGGTGGAGGCATGCGGAGCTTTTCAGCTGATCGTCAATGGTGATACGATTGCGAGAGTCTTCATGTGGAGACCGCTGCCGAAGCGTGTCGTCTACAAGGTGGAAAAGGGAAAAGAATACAAGATCGAAGCTTACTTCAGACAAATCCAAAACTGGACAGCCAGTCTTAACTTGGATTTTGGCAAAGAGGTCCCCGTCCAGTACGATGCTCTGATCGAAAAGCTGAAAGGGATTGATCTGGTAGTATTCGCGGGCGGCATCTCTGCCCAATTGGAAGGGGAAGAAATGCCGATTCAGCTGCCAGGTTTCAAGGGGGGCGACCGTACTGATATTGAACTTCCGGAAGTGCAGCGCAATTGTCTCAAAGCGCTCAAAGAGGCCGGGAAGAACGTTGTCTTCATCAATTGCTCGGGCTCGGCGATCGGTTTAGTGCCGGAAACGGAAAGCTGCGATGCTATTCTTCAGGCCTGGTATTCCGGAGAATCCGGCGGTCAGGCAATCGCAGATGTGCTCTTTGGCGACTACAACCCCGCAGGGAAATTGCCCATCACCTTCTATAAGAGCATTCAGCAGTTGCCGGATTTCGAGAATTACTCTATGAAGGGGCGAACGTACCGATTTATGTCCGATCCTCTGTTTCCGTTCGGATTCGGGTTAAGCTATACGACGTTCTCTATCGGCAATGCAGAAATCAGCAAGACGACGATCAAGAAAGACGATGTCGTTCAGCTGACCATACCTGTAACAAACACGGGCAAGCGCACAGGCACGGAAACCGTTCAGGTGTATGTTCGAAAAGTCGATGACACCGGTGGGCCATTGAAGACCTTGCGGGGTTTTCAACGTGTCGACGTTGCTGTCGGCAAGACAAGTCGGGCAAGCATCACCCTGCCGCCTTCCGCATTTGAATTCTTCGACAGGACAAGTGACAAAATGTCTCTGACGTTGGGGGACTACGAACTCTGGTACGGCAGCAGCTCCGATTCGAAAGACCTGAAGATGGCCAAAGTCACCATTCAATAATCGAAGCAATCGAGCAACAACCAATCACAACATCGAATTGAGTCTCGCCTATAACGATTGATAATCCGGTGAACACTAGGTTCTTGGAGTTACCATGCTGAACAAAGTCGTCTCATTCTTGATATTCTTCGTTCTCTCCATCCATGCCAGCGCTATATGCTCTGACCGGTACGTAATTTCAAGCCCTGACTCAAGACTTGCGGTCA
>CAZOIM010000229.1:0-5381 GCA_964579855.1 uncultured Ignavibacteriaceae bacterium
CCGGTGGGCCTTAACGGCAGCCGTATGGATGGCATCGAATTGCTCGAGAAGCTCAATGACATTGCCGGAGCCAACGGTGTTGGAAGACTGGATCTTGTCGAAAATCGCCTTGTTGGAATAAAATCGCGGGAGATTTATGAAGCCCCTGCGGCGACCGTCCTTCATTTCGCACACCGAGAGTTGGAACGGTTGACGTTGGACAAAGAAGTCTCGCACTACAAAGAAAAGATTGCCAACGATTATGCCGATCTGATTTACAATGGCCTCTGGTTCTCTCCGCTCAAGAAATCAATTGATGCCTTCGTCGACGAGACCCAGAAGACGGTAAATGGACTGGTGAAAGTAAAGCTCTACAAAGGGAATGTGACTATTGCCGGCAGGAGTTCGCCCAATTCATTGTATGACACGAAGCTCGCAACCTACACAGAAGACGATAAGTTTGACCACAAAGCTAGTGTCGGATTCATTACGATCTATGGCTTGCCTGTAAAGACATTCTATCAGGTCAACAAGAACGGGCACGTGAAAAAGAAAAGAATTCGGCGAAGACAAAAAGTCTAGTGCACTCATATCATTGCTCGGATCTCAAAGCCGGTGGAGGATTCATCACCGGCTTTTTCATTCAAGATTCACCTTGTATGTTTCAGTTTTTCTTAAAAGATTGGGAGTAAGCGATGTCCCAAAGCTCGTTCCAGCGCAACCAATCGTTCCTTATGAGAACCTGTAAAGTCCTGACCATTTTGATCTGTTCCACGATCGGAACTTTGGCTCAACAGAAATCAGATTCTCTCTTCTTAAGGGTCGTGATTCCGCAGGAGGATACCGTTCGCGTTCCGTTTCCCCGGCACCGTATTGCAGCAAGCACTCTTCCGTTTGCTCGAGCCTTCATCAATAATCAGGAGACAAAGATATACCCTAGTGGGGCATTCGTCGGTCTCCTCCCACTTGCCTACGGTCCCAACACCGTCAGACTTACAGTCAGAGACAATGCCGGCGATTCGCTCTTCAAGCAATACGTGATAATACGGACTGGACCGCTCAAGACATCTTCGCACGACACCCTATCGATTGATACCCTGATGATGGAGCCGTCTCAAGATGAATGGCTCGGGAAAGATGATTTTGTCGAGGTGAAGTTTAAAGGGAGTCCGGGGTACCGTGCAACGTTTGATATTGAGGATGTAGAGTCGGGAATTCCGATGAGAGAGTTGAGCGCGAAAGAAGCCGGCGGATTGGGAGGCATTTACGTCGGCCGATACAAGATAAAGGATGCGGATGTGTCGAGGGGGCACGCAATTCGATTCAAGTTGAAGAAGAGTTTCTGGTCCAGCGAGAAGGCATATTCGAAAAGTAGAATATGGATCATATCCGATTCGCTCCCGCGAGTCGCCGAAGTAATCGGGAAGCGGCCTTTCCTCAATGCAAGTGTTGGAACCGACAGACTCGGAGGGGCAAAACTAGGGTTCCTGCAGCCTGGTGTCCTGGTCGGAATTGATGGTAAGTTGGGAGATCAGTATCGTGTTCACCTTTCTGCGACGATGCAGGGATGGCTTCCTGAAGAATTCGCGCACATCCTTCCATTCGACACGCCGACACCACATTCACTCACAGGAACCATCACCGTAAACGGAGATGACTCGGTGGATGTGGTCACAATCCCTTTGACGTCCAAGCTTCCCTACCTGAGCGACCAGTCTGTGGATCCTAATGCGGTCAGCGTTGACATCTTTGGCGCAACATCAAACACGAATTGGATCACGCAACAGCTTTCTGCAAAAGGGATCGAGAGTGTCAAGTGGAATCAAGTGGCCTCGGATCAATTTCGCATATCCATTGCACTGAAGCAGAAACAACAGTGGGGGTACGACATCGGATACGATAATGGATCCACGCTACGAATAAGAATGCGCCGTCCTCCTGTGATCGACACTATGAACTCCGTTCTTTCGGGAATGACAATAGCAATCGATGCCGGTCACGGTGGGAGTAATAACGGAGACCTTGGTGCAACTGGAATGCTTGAAAAGGAAGTTACTCTGAGTATAGCGCGTCACCTCCAGGACACGCTGGTTCGTAGGGGTGCAAAAGTCATGATGACGAGATCGGGCGATGTTGAAGTGGGAACGGCAGACCGCATTGAGAAAGCGATCGCCTCAGGCGCACGGATTCTCGTGAGTGTCCATTGCAATTCCATCGGCGAAAGCGCAGACCCGCTCCTGATTCGAGGAACTAGCACCTATTACCGATACATCGGATTCAGGACGCTGGCCTCAACCGTGTACGACAAGATGCTTCGACTGGGATTGACTCAATTTGGCGTAACCGGAGGATTCAACTTTGGCCTCAATGCACCGACGCAATTTCCCAATGTGCTTGTAGAAACGGCCTTTCTCTCAAACCCTGACGATGAGATGCTTTTGATTGACGATGCATTTCGGTGCCGAGTTGCTTTACAGATTACGCTGGGATTGGAGGAATTCTTGAAAGCTTCCGCCTACAGCCAACACTAGATTGATCATTCATCTTAGCAGTTACTACTTTTTGCTTTTTTCCCTATCTTAACACCTGATATCAGCGGTTCATCCATTTCGATCACGCTCTCTTTCACCTACTAGACAGGGTTATTATGCCTCACGCAGCATTGTGGAGTGGACGATTCAAGGAACCTCTCGCGGAAATTGCTCTAAATTTTTCTTCATCGATCGATATTGACAAACAGCTGTACGAGGAGGACATTGCCGGCAGCGTAGCACACGTTGAGATGCTTTCCGCGACAAAGGTCATCTCAGCTTCCGAAGCACGCAGAATCCGGACAGCATTGAATACGATTAAGAAAGAGATCGAATCCGGAAAGTTGCAGCTTACCAGAGACTATGAAGACATTCACATGGCCATCGAACAACGGCTGATCCAGAAACTCGGTCCACTGGGTGGCAAGCTCCATACTGGCCGGAGCAGAAATGATCAGATCGCTTTGGATGAACGGCTCTATCTTCGCAAAGCAATTCGTGAAATCAACAAGCTTGTGGTGCAATTGCAGCGCGTTCTGTTATACAAAGCAGAAAAATATTTCGGCGTTCTGATGCCGGGCTATACTCACGTTCAGCGAGCGCAACCCGTTATGCTTTCGCATCACCTCCTCGCGTATTCGTGGATGCTCGAACGTGATTTCGAGCGGTTGGAGGACTGCCGCAAACGCGTGAACAAATCACCCCTTGGTGCAGCGGCGTTTGCGGGAACGTCGTTCCCTATTGACCGCGCACTCGTTGCCAGGAAACTCGATTTCGCGGGCATCGTCGAGAATAGCATCGATGCGGTAAGTGATCGTGACTACCTGATCGAGTTTGCGTCCGTTTGCAGCATTATTATGACGCATCTGAGCCGGTTTTCGGAGGAGCTGGTGTACTGGTCATCCAAAGAATTTGGATTTGCACACATCAGCGATGCGTATTCCACGGGAAGCAGCATTATGCCCCAGAAAAAAAATCCGGATATCGCAGAGCTCGTTCGGGGAAAGACCGGAAGAGTGTACGGAGGCCTGATGAACCTCCTCACGATTATGAAGGGGCTGCCTCTTGCCTACAACCGCGATATGCAGGAAGATAAAGCCGCACTCTTCGATATCGTCAATACGACGCGTCAGTGCGTGTTCATCTTCTCCCATCTTCTCGTACACACAACGTTCGACAAGGAGCGTATGGCCGAAGAATTGAGAACGGACTACCTCTCTGCGACAGACATGGCAGACTATTTGGTTCGCCATGGAGTTCCGTTCAGGCAGGCTCATGAAGTGACGGGCAAAGTCGTCGCGCATTGCATTGGTCACAAGATGTTTTTCGGAAACTTGGACCTCGAAACCCTCAAGGAGTTCTCTCCGGCGTTTGAACCGGACATTTTCGATCACATTCTGCCGCAATCGAGCGTGGATCAAAAACAATCAGCCGGAAGTACCAATCCACACGAAGTGAAGAAACAGATTGTGCATTGGACAAGAGTGTTGAAGAACAGGAAGGCATAGTACTTGCAGGCGATGATTCGAATCATCGCCTGCCGTTACTTTGGGGAGCTCACCACACGTAGCGTATCGTATAGCTCACAGTCTTTTCTTCATTTTGTTTCAGCGTTACCGGAAAGTCGATCGTTGTCTGATCGACTTTTTTCCATTCAGCATTATGCTTCACAATGTCCCATTCACTCCAGCGCCACGGGTGTTCGTAGACTTGGACGACTACGTTCTCGGATTTGTGATTGCGCAAAGTAATTTCAAAGGACTCTTCGATGATATGGCCTGGAACGATATTCTTGAAATTGGATTGTTTCCGCTCAGCCACGATATCGAATGCGTTGCCAAGATAAAGCTTGACTTCTTCGTCTTTCGGCGTGTGATCAATCTCGTCTTCCCCCACGAATTGTTCTTTGCCTTCATCGTCTTTCTTGTAGACGCGCACTTTCCCTTTTGGACGTGGGATGCCGAGCCCTGACTTCTCGTTGTTGCTGAAGGACACGAACACACCGACCTTCTTGTTTGATTGTTGTCCGAAGCTTTCCTGTGAGCGATAGGAGTAGTTGTTGTAGTACGTCTTCCAGTTGTCAGCCATGCCGTCGTAGATAAAGAGCTTTCTGGCGGGGATATCGTGCCCTGAGGTGAGCTCAATTTGCTTTGTCTCGTCATTATTCAAGTCGGTGTGACGCTGGAGTGCATACAGTTTGTACTCGAACAGTTCTTTCTGTTGAAACTGCGGCGCGTTCATATCAGCTTCCATCTTCATCGCAAGTTGGGGCGCATACCCCCGTTGATCCTGGACACGATTGACGTCGCCCGCGACAAGTTTCAATCCTGCATCCTTGAATGCCGTTCCAGAATTATTCGTCAATGTTACCCATCCCGTGAGATCAAGCCTGGCATCTCTACTGTCCAATAGTGCCACGTAATTGCAGATCCATGTAATTCCGCTGGCAAGGTAACTGATCTCGGTTTTTTGCTGACCGCGTCGATTGGAATTCACTAACCACTCGAGTTGCGGCTTCAGGATGAGCCCTTCGGCCAGGCTAGGGAGTGTTATTCTCCCCGTAGGAGCTATTTCGACTTTGCCTCCTATTTCCACGATCATCTGCCCTGAATAGACATATGTTGATGTTGAACCGCCATATTGCATTTGCGGCTGCCAACCGGTCGCAAGAAGTTTGGCTTTCACCGAATATTCTTTCTTCGTTGCCTCATCCAGCCGAATGAATTCGATTTCTTTGCCGATGTATTTCTCCAGCAACTTTGCCTGATGCACAAGGTCATATTGATAATTTTGTTCAAGTATCTTTACAGAAGACAGATCTGTAAGGCTCGCAAAATGGAGGGACGTTCCGTCAATTGTTGCCGGAATGTC
>CAZOIM010000230.1:0-1142 GCA_964579855.1 uncultured Ignavibacteriaceae bacterium
GCTCCGATGTTCTGGTCATTCCACCAATCGTGATACTGTTTTGGACTCGCGTCTCGCTGGGCGGAAATAGTCTGAGCGAAGAAAAGGCAGATGGCAAAAAGCGTCAAGAATTGCATGATGATCTTCATGATCTTTTCCTGTTGAATGTGGAGAGTTATTGCTTTGAAAGAAACATCTTCAGCCTTGATAGAGCGTTGGCTCCCAGAATGGAGAATGGTCCTTGCCTGGGGTCGATTGCACACGTTATGACCGGCAAGAGGTTCATCCTTCGGCATTGTTTATTGTTTCGTCAGCCTCAAGAGCTCCACATCCAGGGAAGGAACTTCGACGACTAGAGGTTTCTGGGTTGTCCCAAGGCCCTTCAGTTTCCAAAGATCGCGAATGGAGTACGTAGTCTCGTTGCTATTGAGAGTCATCCCCGAAAGGTCATCGCTCACAACATATTTTGCCCAGTCGAACGATAGTTTTTGTGACTTGAGAGTCCGATTGAGAAAGCAGACGGCCCAGTCGCCCTGGCGAAGGGGTTTCACCCAGACTTCAAGTCCACCGATATCATTGTTGTACCGGAATCCTTGAACGCCGAGAGAATCCTGGTCTATCGCGATCACTTCGCGATTCGTCAGAATATCCGTCGTTTCCTTGTTCATAGTCCTGAGATCATTCCCGGCTATAAGAGGCGCGGCAAGGATGCACCACAAGGATAAGTGCGCGCGGTCTTCTCCGGCAGACATTCCATTCCCAACCTCGAGCATATCAGGGTCGTTCCAATGACCCGGCCCGGCGTATTTGCGAAGGTCCTTGCGCATTTCAATGATCTTCATGACCCCCCACGACGACCACGATCCGTGGTTGACCTCGCATTCAAAGCAATTCGTAATGTCCCCCGTGATGCGCCACAAATGGCCGACGTCCTTTGCCCAGGTCCAAGGCTGGTTGTCACCCCATTCGCAAATACTGAAGACCATCGGCCTCCCGGCTGAATAAAGCGCATCTCGCATGGTAGTGTAAGAACCCACGGGATTCAGCCCGTTCGTGTTGCACCAATCGTATTTCAGGTAATCCACACCCCACGATGCGTACGTGATGGCATCTTGATATTCGTGACCGCGACTGCCCGGCCGGCCTCCGCACGTTGTGATGCC
>CAZOIM010000230.1:1242-5373 GCA_964579855.1 uncultured Ignavibacteriaceae bacterium
CATCTTGATATTCGTGACCGCGACTGCCCGGCCGGCCTCCGCACGTTGTGATGCCAGCGCAGGAATAGATACCAAACTTGAGCCCCTTTGCGTGAACGTAATCTGCCAGCGCCTTTATTCCGGAAGGAAACCTTTGTGAATCTGGATGAATGAATCCCAGACTGTCACGCTTGCCGTGCCAACAATCGTCGATGACAACATACTGGTAACCGGCGTCCCTCATCCCGCTGGACACCATCGCGTCGGCGGTTTCCCGGATCATCTGCTCATCCACGTTGCATTGGAATTTGTTCCAGCTGTTCCAACCCATCGGAGGAGTGAGAGCTAACCCCTCAAATTTCTGCGCGACGAGCTGATTGGTACCTAGTAACGCCAAAGTCATGAGCAGGCGATGTACTATAGTTCGTTTCATGGTTGTTCTCTAGTTGATTTTTCAGTTCAACGTATTCACTATGATAGCGATTTCAAGGTTCACGAAGTTGAGTGAGTTGTCACGATGGATTCCTGTTCACCCGAAAAAGTGATCATCTTCCAGTAGTCGATCATGGCGTCAAGTTCACGACGGCGAGCAAGAATTCCCGGTGAGCTTCGTGTCTTGTCGCTTGTCAGGGCGATGCAATTCATCAAAGCCCTTCCTGTATGGTACGTGCACTTCCACATATGACCTTTTGGCCACGCACGAGCTTGAGGATCTTTGTCTGTGCCTCGTTCAAACCAATCTCCGTTACTATGATCAAGGAGATGTTTGTCGATATAGCTCCACTGTTGCTCAAAGCGTTCACGATAAATAGCGTTCCCGGGAAAAATACAGGAGAATATCAGGAGCGTATTGAGGGCTTCGGCTTGTGTCCACCATGGTTTTGCGAAGCGTATAATAGAGCACTGATCGGACCCGTTGGGGTAGTATCCGGAATCAAAGAAACCGCCTGCGTCCCCATCCCAACCGGTGCTGATGGCGTGGTCCACCATGTGTTTCGCGACGGCGAGAGTTCTCTCATCGTTCCTGGTTTTCAGGACGTGTGCTGCATCAAGCAGGAGAAATGCCGTCTTAAGATCGTCGCCGAATGAGACGCGATCGAGTCCATAATTGAGACTGCGGGTTGCTTCTGATGCCGCGCGAAACGTAACCGGGATCCAATCGCGCGTAAAATAGAGTTGAAGATACCCCTCGCCCACGACCATCGTATCGCGAATCAATTCCAACAACATTGTAAGTCTGGAATGAAGCACATCGGTGTTCCATACGCGTAACAATTCGGTGTATGCTTCAAGGAGATGAACAGAGGAATTGTAATCCTTAAGACCCACCTTTCGAATATCGGATGCAACGGATCTGTATTGACTCGTTTCGTCAAAAGGTTCTCCCTGGCGCGTGAGGAATTGAAAATAGCCGCCACTCTCGTCATCGTGTGCGTGCGTCTCAAGCCACTCGAACGCATCCTTGGCCAACGCGAGCACTTCCGGATCGTGCGTAAGGTTGTAGAGAGCCGCGAGCGCAAAGATCGCACACGAATTTCCGTGCGTACGTTTCTCTTCGCCCCAACCTCTGCAGTCCGAATATCCGCCTTCGCGGTTCCGAATCTGATAAAATCCGCCATACCTGCTGTCCCAAAGCGACTGATGAAGAAAATGAAAGCCGTGTCGTGCATATCCTTCGTAGTTCTGTGTTTCTGATTCAACCATCGCAGCTTTTGAGAGAACCCACACGTGTCGTGATTGGCTGACAATCATTTTTTCCTGTTCTGTTCCAATGCGCCATTGATGCGACAAGTTGGTGAAATATCCTCCGTATTTTTTGTCCAGGACGAGCGGGTACCATCTTGCGAACAAATTATCTCGCAAGTTCAAATTGAGAATCTCGGACAGTTCCCGAAAACGAGAAACAGAGGTTGGCATGGCCTTTGGGTAGCACTTTCGACGTTTTGCTATCAGCAAAAAACATACTACAAGTAGCCGTCAATCCGGGGGGACAATGCACGAATAAGGCTGAATTGTTTTATCATTTTGAGTATTCCTTATTATAATAATACCGCAATACCACTGAACGGTGTTACGGTCGATCGCTTATCCTTCTGTTTTATGAGAAGATCGAAGCAATCTGAGTCAATTCCGTTCTTCTCGGTGGCATTGAGATTGAGTCGTACATAGTTTACCTTGGCTCACAAAAGAGCCGACCTTCCACCATTGTTCACGATTGACTGATGAAACGATCATTTCATTCAACGATTTTTCTTGCCCTTATAGTGATTCCATTCAGTACGCATCTGCACGCGCAGTTTGCAAACTTTGTCACTCGCGACGGTGACAAGCTCATGGATGGGAATCAACAACTGCGTTTCATTTCATTCGATACGCCAAATTTGCATTACGTCGAAGACTACCTGCCCTTCTCAGGGACAAATCCCTGGCGACTCCCCGACGAATTCGAAATCCGGGACGCTCTTACGACCATCAAACAGCTTGGCGGAAAAGTGACCCGCATCTATGTTCTGTCGGTTCGCCGACAAGACGACACATCTGAAATCAGGCGTCACATCGATGGACCGGGCTTGTTCAACGTTGATGCATTTGAAACGCTTGACAAAGTACTTCAGGTCGCCAACGAAGTGGGCGTACGGGTTGTTATACCATTCGTCGATAATTGGAAGTGGTGGGGTGGAGTAGCTGAATACGCAGCGTTTAGAGGAAAGCAGAGGGATGCGTTCTGGACGGATCCTCAATTGATAAACGATTTTGAAAAGACCATTGAATTCCTTGTCAACCGAACCAATACTTACACTGGAATCAAATACAAAGATGACAAGGCGATCCTGGCATGGGAAACAGGAAATGAGTTGGTCAATCCGTATTCCTGGACAAGGACGATAGCGGCGTACATCAAAGGTCTGGATGCAAATCATCTCGTGATGGAAGGAACACTTGCGCGAGAGATTTCGCAGGAAGCTGTCGATGATCCGAATATCGATATTCTGTCCACGCATCATTATCACGATCCCAAAGCATCGATCGGGTTCATTACGACAAATCAATCCACGGCGAAGGGAAAGAAGCCATACGTGATCGGTGAATACGGCATTATCCCTACCAAGGACATTCGTGCTATCACGGATAGGATCATTCACGAGGGATTGGCCGGGGGTATGCTCTGGAGTCTCCGATTCCGGAGCAGGGAAGGTGGATTCTACAATCACTATGAATATGATGGTTACTCATCGTATCGTTGGCCCGGATTTTCGAATGGAGATAGTTATGATGAACGAGAGGTGTTGAACCTCGTCAGACAAAAGGCCTACGAAATTGATGGATCAACTGAACCTCCGATTCCAGTACCCGCCAGGCCAACATTATTGGAGGTCAACGATGTCAGTTCAATTTCATGGCAAGGTTCTGTCGGGGCCCAATCCTACAGTGTTGAGCGAAAGGATGCTGATTCGACGGAATGGACAGTTGTTGCCCCTGACGTCGACGAAACCAGATATCAAAATCGTCCCTTGTTCAGCGATGAAAGCGCCCAGCTCGATAGGAAGTACTACTACAGAATCAGAGCAAAGAATAGGTCGGGTACTTCGGACTATTCCAACGTTGTTGGACCCATTCACGTCTTGTTCACCAAGATGGTAGACGAGTTGGAATCCTATGACAAAATATTTCAAAAAAATGGGGATTTGAAGTTGTTGACAAATGAGGATATTCGCAAAGTGAAAGAGGAGAGAACCCGATTAAGAGGCAGTGATGGGAGTTACATCATATATAAAGTTGCGGCCGGGACCGAGTATGTGCGGGTTGATTGCTTCAAGGTCTCAAGCGAATCGGCTTTGCGCATCGAAGCGGGATCGAGTGCCGATGCGATGAAAAATGTTCCGACGAAGTCCAACGTCTATTCGTTTGGATCGAATGACTACGGATTCTACGATGCGGTTTCTTATTTTGGCCAGGAAATTCCTGGCGACGCCAGATTTGTGAAGATCACATTGAACCGAGGCATAGAGATTGGTCGCGTTGAAATTGTTTCACATTGAGCTGGGATTCTCGAGTTACGAATAGAGATTTTTCTGGGCACATTCGAGTGAGTGATTCCAAATTGCGCATAGCTCCTGGTGGATACGTCAGATCGGAAATGCATCCGACCCT
>CAZOIM010000231.1:0-5355 GCA_964579855.1 uncultured Ignavibacteriaceae bacterium
TCGCATCTCTATGAGCACGCGGACCCACGAAAAGGAGAACATCAGGATTGGGGATCGCTTATCTTCAATTACGGCAGGAATGAAGTCCGCAATTTCCTTCTCAGCAACGCTCTGTTCTGGATCGAACAGTATCATATCGATGGTTTGCGCATCGATGCTGTGGCCTCCATGCTGTATCTTGATTACTCGCGAAAGGTGGGAGAGTGGATACCCAATCAGTATGGAGGACGAGAGAACCTTGAAGCGCTTTCCCTCCTAAAGCATCTGAACGATCTGGTTCGCCAGTATCATCCTGGTGTTCTTATGATCGCTGAAGAGTCAACCGCGTGGCCGGGAGTGACGGTTGATACGGCGAATGGAGGACTTGGATTTCAGCTCAAATGGAATATGGGATGGATGCACGATACGTTGGAATACTTTGCAAAGGATCCGATTCACAGAAAACATCATCAAGGCAGTCTTACCTTTGCGCTCTTGTACGCATTCACAGAACGGTTCTTGCTGCCGCTTTCACACGACGAAGTGGTTCACGGGAAACGATCGCTCATCTACCGTATGCCGGGTGATGAGTGGCAGCGGTTTGCAAATCTGCGTGCATTGTTCGGACTTATGTATGGCTTCCCCGGCAAGAAATTGCTTTTCATGGGTGGTGAATTTGCCCAGACGTCGGAATGGAATCACGATACGTCGCTCGATTGGCATCTCCTGCAATATCCTCTGCACGCAGGAGTGCAGCGTTGGATTGACGATCTCAACAAAGCGTACAAGTCATTGAAGCCGATGCACGAAGTGGATTTTCATTACACGGGATTTGAGTGGATTGATTTTCAGGACAAGCAGAACAGTGTCCTTGCATTTATTCGCCATTCGGCAAGCCAAAGCGAGAGCGTGATCGTCGTATGCAACCTGACTCCGGTTCCAAGATTAGGATACCGGATTGGAACGTCTGATCCAGGTACCTACCGGGAACTCCTCAACAGCGACTCAGAGTATTATGGAGGGAGCAATGTGGGAAATACCGGAACAGTCGTGTCTGAACCGGTACCATTTCACGGTCGCGACTACTCATTATCACTCAATCTTCCTCCCTTAGGGGTCATCTTTCTCAAGAAGGACGATCACGAAATCGCTTCCGCATCCGTCGATTAGTTTCTCGGAGATCCTTCCGAACTGGCATGTTCGGTCTCATCCTTCGCCAACGAATTGACGAGCTGATTGAAGGCGGACTCGCTTGCATCAATTGTCTGAGTTGGTCCTGTGAGTTTGAAGAATACCAGTCCCGCAGGTGATTCGACAATGGCACCGAGCAGCTTATAGTTCGCTTTCTTTTCCTGTGATGCCATCATCGGTCCGGAGGGGGCAAAATAGGTTCCAACAATCTGTATGGTAGTAATCTTCAGACTGTTGATTTCTTTGCTTGAGAATTCATGTTTGCCGCCTTTTTCGAACTGAGAGATCCAGCGATTAAGATTGTCCTGGACTGTCCCTCCTTGTCCGTTGCCAAAATAGAATACTCCACAGTCCCCGCCTTCGACACCCTCCCTTGGTGACGGAACAGTGTACGTTGCAGCCCTCATTTGTTGCTTTGGCTGCGCAGTCCATCCTTGTGGCACCGTCCAATGAATACCTGCAACATCATTGGGCGCTGCTGCAGCTGCACCGGGAGTCCCAGTCCCGGCAATACCTTGTTGCTGAGACTGATCTTTCGATTCACCTGATTTCTTGGAACATCCTGCTATTATGCTGATCACTACGGTTGTTGCGATGATGAAAGCGATACTTTTCATGGTAGATGGTCCTTCCGTTCACGATAGGTTATTGGGTGTCTTTACTTCAGTATACAAGAGAAGCGACTGAAAATCAACGGTTGAAATCAGATTGGGTAGCGTGTGGATAAATTGAGTGCTTGCGTTTTTTTACCTATCTTAGTCATGATTATAATGCGGGTGGGTAGTATCTTGGTTTGTCGTGTGAGTTCGAGGTTATGGTGAACTCTTGTTAATGCGATTATTGAACTTCAAAGGCAAGGAATATGGTCGAGACTGAAAAAGAATTTGGTATCACCGGTGTTAAGAAATACTATTCCATCGGGGAAATCATAACCAAAATGGGGGACGAAGCAGATGCGTGGTACATTCTTCTGACCGGGAAAGTCGGAGTGTTTAAGCGCGATTTTTCCGTTGCTGAAATTTCTGATCGGGGAACGGTCTTTGGAGAACTGGGATGCCTTTTGAATATACCGCGGACGGCAACCCTCCAGGCACTTGAACCTACTTCCGTTCTCTACGTGCAGATGAGCATGGATGATGTGGTGGAAAAGTATCCGAAATTCGCGAAGAGGATTCTCGTGAGTCTTGCAGAGCGCCTCGCCAAGACGACGGATGCCTGGTGGGCTTCCGCGCAGCAGAAGTAGGGGGTTTCGTCCGAATGCATATCGAAATTAACCACAAACGTTGTTGGGGAGAATTATGCGTGTTGCAGTAGTGCAAACTGATCCAGTTTTTGGGGAGATTGAAACAAATGTCCGGACCGCAATCTCGATGATGGAGGGGGTTGAGGCGGATCTTTTTGTACTCCCCGAGCTCTTCAATACGGGATACAATTTTGTCGACGTTGAAGAGACGGACCGTCTTTCGGAGAATACATCGGGGTATACGTTTGATATGCTGTCGACATTCGCTCGACGGAAATCTTGTTACGTGGTCTACGGTTTTGTCGAGAAGACTGTTCGCCTCTATAATTCAGCATCTCTTGTGGGACCCTATGGAATGATGGGCCTCTACCGAAAGGTTCACCTCTACAATAAGGAGAACGAATTGTTTTCTCCCGGTGACCTTGGATTCCCCGTTTTCAATTTGCCGATCGGAAGAATCGGCATAATGATTTGCTTTGATTGGACTTTTCCGGAGAGCGCGCGTTCTCTTGCGTTAAAAGGGGCGCAGCTTATTGCTCATCCGTCGAACCTTGTGCTGCCATATTGTCCCGATGCGATGATTACCCGGAGTATCGAGAATCGGGTGTTCACTGCGACAGCAGATCGAATCGGAACAGAAACAAGGGGAGGTGAGTCGTTTACGTTTATCGGCACCAGCGAGATCGTGGCGACTAACGGAACAGTGCTGAAGCGGTTAAGTGCTCAGAAGGCGGAAGTTGGTGTGGCTGAAATCGATTTGCAGTCGGCAACCAGTAAACGCATTAACCAGTATAATGACCTGTTTGCAGGGAGAAGGCCGGACCAGTATTCCCTGTAAGCGAGATTGTCGATCTCCAGTGAAATAGTTGGAATGAGCCTCTTCATCCCCGAAGAGGCTCATTAGTTTTCTAGCATCAGTGGAATGAATGACCCCCTCGAACATGACCAGCGGTTACCCTTTGTACAATTCTCGGGCGACCGGGATTTTGTTTCAAAATGTGAAGCCGCTTTTCGTCAGCTGGATTGACTTTGAAAAATGGCTTTGATTCTTTCGTTTGGGTTTTGACTATGGGTTGATTGGACTTCATGGGGATCCTCCTTTCAAACTACATTTGCGTTGATAGTTCGATGAGGCAAGTAGTGCGCCGGCATGGTAAGAACATGCTTCAACAATGTCAAGTGCATCAATATCACGGAAGAATAAATTTGAGAATGATTCAGGCGGTCGTTTCTTTGCTTACGAAACTCCACAATGCTGTCCTTCTCCTGGTTTGCACTCACCGTCAAAGTTTAGTAAATTCATTCTTACAGAGTGAGAACGTCGCTTCTTTCGTTCTTGGTACCCTTGCCCCCGTAGCTCAGTTGGATAGAGCAGCGGTTTCCTAAACCGTTTGTCGGACGTTCGAGTCGTCTCGGGGGCACAGTTTCCAAAAGGTTGCCGCGATCGTTATGTAGCAGCCACAGTAGTTGCTGAGCGATTCTCCGACCCGACTATAAATCAAAAGCTTAATCAGCCGGCTATTCACCATTTCGTCAATCAGGTTATCAACGAAGGTCAGGTTCATGCGACTTAGCAAAGCTTTCATCCCTACACTGAAAGAAATCCCCAGTGACGCAACCATACCAAGTCATCAACTGATGCTGCGTTCCGGCATGATGCGTCAATTGACCTCGGGTGTGTATGCCCTATTGCCGATAGGATATCGCGTTATTCTTAAAGCGTCGCAAATCGTCAGAGAAGAGATGAATGCGATCGGCGGCCAGGAATTTCACTTGCCCGCACTCAATCCTGAAGCGCTTTGGATACAATCCGGCCGCAGGAACATCCCGAATTTCATCCTCAGCATCAAAGAACGGGATCTTGTCCTGGCACCGACGCATGAAGAGGTGATAAGTTGGATCGCGAGTTCGGGCATTCAGTCGTACAAAGAGCTTCCCCAAATCTGGTATCAGATACAAATGAAGTTTCGGAACGAGCCGAGACCCCGTTCCGGTGTGTTGCGGGGCCGACAATTCCTCATGAAGGATTCCTATACTCTTGATGCATCGTGGGAGGGCCTTGATAAAGGATATGATGCGCATCTCGAAGCATACAAGAAAATTTTTACGCGATGTGGACTAAAGTTCTTCGTCGTTGTCGCTTCGAGTGGCGCGATGGGAGGAACAGGTTCTCAGGAGTTTATGATTGAGGCTTCTCACGGCGAAGATACCGTCGCACTTGCGGAAAAGAGCGGATACGCGGCGAACCTCGAGATTGCCAAATCTGACGTGCCAAAGGTGGGACGCATTGCGTCCGACGAAAAGATCGAGGAAATCCATACTCCAAATGTAAAGACGATCAAGCAACTCATGGATTTTCTTGGCGTGGATCACACACGTCTTGCGAAGTCGCTTGTCTACCGCCACAACGGCAAGCCCCTGCTCATCCTTATGGTCGGAAACGACCAACTGAACGATTCAAAACTTACTTCTGCTGTTGGAGGAGGATCGCTTGAAGCCATGGATGCAGCTGAGCTCAACAAGTTGACCGGTGCGGATGCAGGGTCAATCGGTCCCATTGGGCTTAAAGGGTTCAGGATAATTGCGGATCGAAGACTTGAAGAAGCGAATGGTCTGGTGAGCGGAGCGAATCGCAATGATTATCATCTCACGAATATCGATCTTAAGAGAGACGTTGAAGTTGACGGCTACTTTGATTTGAGGACTATCGAACCCGGCGAATTTGCACCAGGCACAACGGAGCCCCTTAAAATCGTTAATTGCATAGAACTGGGCCACATCTTTAAGCTCGGGACAAAGTATTCCGAGTCTCTCAACGTGCGGTTCCTCGATGAAAATGGAGAATCCAAACCTGTTATCATGGGGAGCTATGGTATCGGGATTGAGAGGATCGTTGCCTGTCACATTGAACAAAATCGTGACGAGAACGGGATCATCTGGGG
>CAZOIM010000232.1:0-5319 GCA_964579855.1 uncultured Ignavibacteriaceae bacterium
ACTTGCCCGCGTGGAAGTCGACAAAAAGTTGGGGTATATTAACCATCACGGCAATTATGTTTGGCCTCCGCAAAATTGATTGAGTGATAATGATGAATGTTCTCTGGTAGACTTCCATGCCTTCCTCCGCAAGAACGTTGCGTCTTTTTTCGGTTGTTGGATATATCATTATGATACTGGCGTTGGTGCCTTTGATCTACTTCCACGGAATGTTTACCTGGTCGCCACCCATCATCGTGATTCAGACATTGGCTGTGGGTCTCATGTTCTGGGCACGGTTGACATTCGGCTCCCGAAGTTTTCACTATGCCGCAAATCCGACCAAAGGGGGATTGGTCACGTCTGGCCCGTATAAATTCCTTCGACATCCGATTTACGCAGCGATTCTCTACTTCTCGTTTGCCGGAGTCGCCGGAAATTTGTCCTGGCAAAATCTTGCGCTCCTGACAGTTATATGTTTTGGGGCGGCAATCAGAATATTGTGTGAAGAGCGATTGGTCGTGATCGATTACCCCGAATACTCTCAGTATGCAAAAAGAACTAAGAGATTAATCCCGTTTGTGTTCTGATGATACTTAGTCAAAACACTTTTTGATTCGGCTACTGCTAGTTATCGAATCCCTGTTCAGTTATCAGTCTTCACATTTCCTTCTGTTCTGTTGCAACACCTCTCATCTTTCTTTACATTAGGCCTTGGTTTTATCCAGTTTGCTATGACGTTTTCGATCAACTGACAAAGAAATCATGTCTACTCGACAGAAAATTCTCGTTGGTGTAGCAGGAACGGTCCTTGTTATTCTGATCGTTGGAGCGGGCGTCGTTTACTATCTTGTTACAAAATCCTTCCCGAAGACCACTGGAACCGAGACAGCACAAGGGCTCTTAACACAAGTCCAAATCTACCGCGACAGTTTCGGCGTTCCGCATATCTATGCATCCTCCGATCACGACGGTTATTTTGCCGTCGGATATGTCCACGCCCAGGAGCGTCTCTGGCAAATGGAGCTGATTCGCCGGGCCGGCATGGGAAGACTTTCCGAGATTCTTGGTGAACCCGCTCTTCCGGCCGACAAAATGTTCCGAACGCTCGGCCTTTGGAGAACGGCAAGTCGAAATGCGGGACTGCTTAATCCTCAAGTTCGCAGTGCTCTCCAGGCGTATGCAGACGGCGTCAACGCGTTCATCGACACGCATAGAGGAAAACTCCCGATTGAATTTGACATGCTGGGTTTCGAACCCAGCGCATGGACGATCGAACACTCCCTCATCATCAGTCGTCTCATGGCCTGGGAATTAAATTTCTCGAGATGGAACGACATTCTCATGGGTGTCCTGGCGCAGAAATTTGGCGAGGAAAAGGCCCGGGAATTGTTCCCTAACTGGCCGGCTGATGCACCTCTCATTCTACCCAAAGAAACGAAAGGGAAAAAAGTCATATCTCCACCGACGCAACTCATGCGTGCCGATATGTCGTACCGGAAGCTCGTGGGGATTCAGGATGTTTCCAGTGGAAGTAATGCCTGGGTGATTGGCGGTGAAAAGACGATGAGCGGAAAACCAATCGTTGCCAATGATCCCCACCTTGTGCTGATGGCACCGGGACGATGGTATGAGTTGCACCTTCATACTCCCGATGTTGATGTTGCCGGTCCGAGCATCGCCGGTGTCCCCTTTGTTGTGATTGGACGAAATGAACGAATCGCCTGGGGAGTGACCAACGCCATGATGGATGATGCTGACTACTATGTCGAAGAAGTTGATTCAGTACAGTATCCAACGAAGTATCGATTCAACAATGAATGGCGCCCGATGATTCAGTATGTCGACACCATCGTTGTGAAAGATTCACTCCCCGTCGTGTACACTTCCTATTGGACTCACCATGGACCGATTGTCAATCGTATAGAACCGGACGCCAGACTTTCTCCACAATTGATTTCGATGCGATGGACAGGATATGATCCTTCCGACGAAGCGATGACATTTTACCTGATCAATCGCGCCAAGAATTGGGCGGACTTTAAAGAAGCATTGACGTCGTTCGGGTCGCCGGCACAGAATTTCGTCTATGGAGACATCGATGGCCATATCGGATACTATACGGGAGGCAAGCTTCCAATTCGGACTGTGAAGTTGGCGATCGTACCAATTTCAGGCAGTACGGACCAGGGAGAATGGAAGGGATACGTTCCCTTCGACAAAATGCCTCAACGCTTTGATCCCCCGGAGGGATACATCGCAACAGCCAACAACAAGATTGTCGATGAATCCTATCCTTACTACATTTCGAACAACTGGGAACCTCCGTGGAGGGCAATGCGTATTAACGAGGTCTTGAAGAGTCAGGACAAATTCTCAGTCGAAGATGTCCAGCATCTCCAGCTGGATTTGGTATCTCTCCAGGCGCGTGAATTGGTCCCGATCATTTTGAAAGCCTTTGACAGCGTGGATGTCAGGAATCAAAATGTCCAAACGGCACTAACCTACTTCCGAACCTGGAATTTTGAGATGACGAAGAACGACGTGGCGACGACGCTCTTCGAAGACTTCTTTCTCAACGCTATACATAACACATTTGACGATGAATTTGGAAGTCATCTTATCGGCCTCTACGATACGCTTGCCAGCGTACCCGTGACGGTCATGACCGAGTTGCTTCAGAAAGATTCCTCCTCCTGGTTCGACAACATCACGACACAACAGGTCGAATCCAAGAATGATATTATCCGCAAGAGCATGGAAGATGCTGTGAATGATCTCAAGGGCCTTCTCGGCGGAGAGCTCAAAGAATGGCAATGGGGCAGACTTCACAAAATAGAATTCAGACACATCTTTGGATCGGTCGGCATTTTGAGATCGATCTTCGATGTCGGCCCCTTCGCTGTCGGCGGTTCGCACTCGACAATCTGGAAAGGCGACTTTAGTTTGAATCTGCCGTATGCAAACACGGTCGGACCTTCGACTCGACAAATCTTCGATCTTTCAGACATGAACAACACGCGGGCAGTCTTGCCGCCCGGCGAGTCTGGTCACGTATTCAACAGTCACTACAGCGATCAAGCGCAACTCTGGCTGGACGGCCAGTATCGCCGTATGCCTATGAAACGCGATGTGATCGAACAGACCTGTAAAGACGTACTGACGCTGAACCCGAAATGATAATTCTTTCGATGGAGTTGAGCGCCATTCTTCAAAGGACTCGCTCAATCTGTGTGCTCACCGGTGCCGGGATTTCTGCAGAAAGCGGGGTGCCGACTTTCCGAAGCGTGGACGGACTGTGGAACAAATTCAGGCCGGAACAACTTGCGAACTTCGGTGCGTTCATTCGGGATCCCAAGCTTGTATGGGAATGGTACAACTATCGTCGGAAAATCTTGGAGACAGTGAACCCTAACCCGGGACACATTGCCATTGCCAGGATGGAAGAAATGGTCCACGATTTTACGCTTGCCACTCAAAATGTCGACAACCTCCATCGTCGTGCCGGGAATAAACGCGTTCTCGAACTGCACGGTAACATAACGCAAAGCCACTGTATTGATTGCGGAACGAGGGACGATCGACCCGATTGTTCTGATGAGAACAAGCCGCCTCGATGTGAGTCTTGTGGGGGGCTTATCCGTCCGGCGGTCGTGTGGTTTGGTGAAATGCTTCCCCAGGATGTATTTGAAGAGGCAAAACGGGCCGCACAACGATGCGATCTCTTTCTAAGTGTAGGAACATCAGCACTTGTCTATCCGGCTGCGTCTCTCCCGATGGCGGCGAAACAGGCTGGAGCCTACACCGTTGAAATAAACATAGAACGGACTGAGCAATCGGGAATGTTTGATGAGACCCTTCTCGGCAGGGCGGGGGAAATTCTGCCGTTGATTGCAGATTCTATTCAATTGAATAAAGGTGTTAAAGCATGACTCGCACGAAGGACTTCGGAAACACGAAAATTATCTGCACTATCGGTCCTGTATCACAAAGCATCGACCAACTCGTGAAGCTCGTCATGGCCGGAATGGATGTTGCAAGGTTGAACTTTTCCCACGGCACCTATGATGAGCATCTGAAAACCATTCAGAATATCCGCGAGGCGCGCAAGATAACCGGGGAACACATCAGCATTCTCCAGGATCTGAGCGGTCCTAAAATCAGGACCGGGATGCTGAAAGACAAATCGATCGTGCTGCGGGAAGACGCGTACCTGACGTTTACGACGGACGATGTTGCCGGAACCGTTGAGCGGGTATCGACAACCTATAAAGGTCTTCCGGGAGATGTGGAACCCAACGACACGATACTTCTTGACGATGGGAAGTTGAGCGTGAAAGTCATTTCAAAGACCGCCACCGACGTGAAGTGTATAGTCGTGAATGGCGGCATACTCTCAGAACACAAGGGGATGAATTTGCCCGGCGTTCGTGTAAGCGCTGCCTCTGTGACCGAAAAGGACATTGAGGACTTGAAGTTTGGTCTGTCGAACGATGTTGACTATGTCGCGCTTTCCTTCGTTCGCGGTCCGGAGGATATCAAAAAGTTGCGTGAAATCATCATGACCGAAGGTCAGAAGGGGAGTAGATTCCCGATAGTCGCGAAAATTGAAAAAACAGAAGCCGTTAACAACATTGACAAGATCATTGCGGAAGCAGACGGGATCATGGTTGCACGCGGGGATCTGGGTGTTGAAGTGCCAACGGAGGAGGTGCCCATCATTCAAAAAATGATCGTTCGAAAGTGCAACGAACAAGGAGTTCCCGTCATCGTCGCAACCCAAATGCTCGAATCGATGATTGAAAATCCGCGACCGACGCGGGCCGAAGCTACAGATGTTGCCAACGCCGTATTGGACGGAGCGGATGCAGTTATGCTAAGCGGTGAGACGTCTGTGGGGAAATACCCCGTCGAAACTGTCGCGGTCATGGATAAGATCATACGAAGGGCTGAGTCGAACCACAAAGACCGACTTGATATTATTCAAACGCCTGGTAGTCAGGAGGATAACGTCTTCGATGCGATTGCGCGTGCAGCGTGTCTTCTGGCAAAGCAGGTAAATGCGAAGGCCATAGTTCCAATTACCCATACGGGGGTCACGGCTTTACGCATAAGCAAATACCGGCCTGAAGCAAAAATCATAACCGTGACCGGTAGAGACAAAGTCCTTTGTCGATTAAACGCAGTTTGGGGTGTTCGGGGTATTGTCATTCCGGATTTCATGGACAGTACCGACGATGCTTTGAAGAAAATCATCATGACGTTGAAATCACTGGGATACGTCGAAGCGGGAGACTACGTCGTTTTTACGGCGGGAATACCACTCATGGCTAAGGGCAC
>CAZOIM010000233.1:0-1304 GCA_964579855.1 uncultured Ignavibacteriaceae bacterium
TGGCCGGAATACAGCGCTTCAGGTCTCTCGCGGGCATCCAACACCTCGCGCACCTTTTGCTGAATTTCCGTCTGTTCGTATGGCTTCATAATGATTTCGTTCGCACCCAATGCAAGCAATTCCGCTCTCTGGTCGGTGTCCACAAAGCCGCTCGCAACAATCACTTTGATGCTGGGTTTTATCTTTTTCAGTTCGATCAGGACGTGTTCGCCGGATATTTTTGGCAGACCAAGATCGGTGATGACCAGATCGATTGTGTCGTTGTGCTCCCTGAACTGCTCCAATCCTTCGCGCCCATCCGCCGCTGAAAGAATGGTATACCCCTTTTTCCGAAGACCCATTTTCAGCACGGAGAGCAACGATGCTTCGTCTTCGATGATCAGGAGAGTTTCGATGCCCCCGATGATTTCAGATTGTGGTTTCTCGAATCTCGGTTTCAACACACCCGTTTCTTTGGGGATGGGGAGATACACGGTAAAGACAGATCCCTTGCCCGGTGTGCTTTGCACATCCACGATCCCACGGACAGAACTCACGACGCCATAGACGACGGCAAGACCCAACCCTGTTCCCTTCCCTTTTTCTTTCGTCGTAAAGAACGGCTCGAAGATCCGTTTTCTCGTGCTCTCATCCATGCCCGTTCCTGTATCCGAGACAGAAAGCGCAACGTATTGTTCGGCCGACACTTCGGGGAATCGATCGCGGAGTTCCTTCCCCTGGACGACGGCAGTCTTGAGTGTAATTCTGGATTCCTTGTCGGGATCAACTTGAAGATCGGCGATCGCGTCACGCGCATTGACGCAGAGGTTGAGAAGCGCCTGATGCAGCTGACCCGCATCGATGACGACGAACGGCAATGCTTTTTCCAGATCCAATGCAAACTCGATCGATTTCGGGAACGTCTCCTCGAGCATTTTGTGGATTTCCTTGACGCTTTCGTTGACATTGACAGGAACCAGCTTGGGATCCGATTTGCGCGCGAAGGTAAGAATCTGCCGGACAAGGTTTGCCCCGCGCCGGACTGCCATCGTTATCGTATCGGCGCTGGAGGTGCGCAAGGCCTGGTCGTAATCGGGGTGAGTGACAATTGACAAATGACCAAGAATAATTCCGAGGATATTGTTGAAATCGTGTGCAATACCACCGGCGAGTGTCCCTATCGCTTCCATCTTTTGGGCCTGTCGGATGCGGTCTTCCAATCCCTGCCGTTCAGACTCGCCCTTTTTGCGATCACGAATGTCCCGCACGACCGAGAGGATCTGCTTCTGTCCAGCAATTTCTGTGACTGCGACGGAGACTTCGAG
>CAZOIM010000233.1:1404-5282 GCA_964579855.1 uncultured Ignavibacteriaceae bacterium
TCCTCTTCTGCGTGCTTGCGTTCGGAGATATCTACGCATACGCCTTTCAGCCCGATGAGTCGATCTTGATGAAGGACCGGTACCAATTTATTTTGAATCCATTTGTTGCTGCCATCCGGCAGGACGATGCGTATTTCCTGGTCATCTTCAGCCTTTTTCCTTCCAACACGTTCTGTCGCTTCGTCGATGAGATGCAAATCGTCCGGATGAACTCTGCTTCGGAAATAGTCATTGGTCGGCACTATTGCGTGCAGTGGTACTCCGAACAAGGTGTACATGTTTTCCGACCAGAGAACAGTATTCGTTTCAAAATCAAACTCCCAGTTCCCCATTTTTGCTATTTCCTGTGCGGTTGTCAACGAAGCTTCACTTTTGCGCAGTTGTTCCTCTGCCTGCTTGCGTTCCGAGATATCGGAAGCAATTCCATCGATACGAATAAGAGTTCCAGTTTTGTCGAGCGTTGGAGTTAATTTTGCTTCAATCCATCGCGTTTTCCCGACCGGATCAAGCATGCGATACTGATGCTGAATGCTCTTCCCTGCATTGAGCGCAGGATATCCCGCGTCAACAACGTGTCGATCCTCAGGGATTATCAATTCATACCATAACTGGGGATTCTTGATGAAATCTTCCGGAGGATGTCCGAATACTGTCTGGTGAGCCGGGGACGCTTGAAGCATTTTGTTGTTAACGGTATCGACCGAAAATAGAGCTTCAGGTAAACTCTTATGCAGATTGCTCAACTGACCATAGGCAATTTCAAGCGATTCCTCTGACCGCTTACGCTTCGTGATATCGCGGGCAATGCCGAGCACCAGGGTCCTGTCTTTCACCTTGATTGGATACGTCCGAATCTCAGCGGTAATCTTCGTCCCGTCTTTCCTTTTTAAGTGTAATTCATCGGGCCCGGTCGGCCGCCCGAAGACGTTCTGGGCCAACAGCGAGGCAACCTTGATCACCTGATTTGGCTGGAGAAGACCAAGGCTGAGCATGTTATGTCCGATGAGCTCTTTCTTTGTGTATCCGGTGAGTTCCTCAGCGGCTTTGTTCCCGTCAACGAAATTTCCTTTCAGGTCATTCAGGTAGTAAGCGTCCGGTGCATATTCGAAGAGTATCCTGAGTCGTTCTTCAGAGTCCTTCAGTGTTTCTTGCGCTTGTTTCCTTTCAGTGATATCGACCGCAACGCCAATGAGCGCAATTGCTTTCCCTTCATCGTTTGCCACCACACTGGTGGAAAGAAACACGGGGAATTCCCAACCGTCTTTCTTCTGATTCATCAGTTCACCCTGCCAGCTTCCACCCACCGTCAAAGGCAATATTTTGTCAACCCTGTCAGGCTTGTTATTCCGGGAGCGGACTATTTCTATGTTCTTCCCGACGATTTCGCTCTCTTTGTACCCATAAGTTTTGAGGAATGCTTCGTTGACATAGATGACGATATTTGCAAGATCGGTAATGCTGACACATTCAGTGATGCTTTTAATCGCCTGGCCAAGCATGCTGATCTGATTCTCTGTCTTCTTCCGCAGGGAGATGTCCTGCTTGATCGCGATAAAATTCGTTATCACCCCGTTTTTGTTCTTTAACGGTGTAATCGTTGTTTCATCGACGTACAGGCTGCCGTCCTTCTTCCTGTTGATCAACTCGCCCTGCCACACGTTGCCGGCTGAAATTGTCTCCCAAAGGTCCTTGTAGAACAGTGGGTCCTGCTTTCCCGATTTCAGAAATTTCGGATTCTTGCCAAGAACATCATTCCAGGTATATCCCGTCATCGCTGTAAACGCTTTGTTCAGCCATGCGATGTTTCCTTTGATGTCTGTGATGAGGACGCCGTTCGCCGCTGATTCAAGGGCGGTATTGAGCAACAGGTTTGACTCCTCAGTCTTTTTGCGTTCGGAAATATCCAGGTACGTTCCGAGCAAACCGTTGATCGCACCCTTCGAATCTCTCAAAGGAATCTTGCTCGTAAGAAGCGTGATGGTGTCCCCATCAGGCGTGGTCTGGGATTCTTCGATATTCAGTTTTGAACAGCCACTGGCAATCACTTGTTGGTCATCGCTTCGGTAGAGCCCCGCCTCATGACGCCATCCCATTTGGAAATCATCTTTTCCGATAATGTCTCTTGGGTCGGCAAATCCTGCATCGCGTGCAAATTCCGCATTGCAACCCACGTAGACAAGATTCTTATCCTTCCAAAATACTCTCACCGGTATCGTGTTGAGAATCCCTGTGATGACCTCATTTGATGATTGTAGCGCTTCTTCGGCCCGTTTGCGCTCGGTGATATCATGATCGATTCCAATCGTGTGTGTTTTGCCTTTCCAAATGACCGGCACACCCGCATATTCAATCTGGTTTTCTTTCCCATCTGGCCGAATCCAGGAAAAGGAACCGTGGAGCACCGCTTTACTCTCATTGGACCAGTTGGCATTCGTCGTCGACGATTCTACAGGAGGTAACTGGAGCGCTCGAGTGAAACCGAGCTTCAGCATTTCTTCTCGGCTCCGACCCGCCAATGCAGCGTAGCGTTCATTACATTCAACAAGTCTTCGCTTTAAGGGGTCAGCGTCTTCGCTGTAAATGCTAATACCGTCCGAGACATTCTCGAACACCATGCGAAATCTCTCTTCAGATTCCCGCATCGATTCCTCAGCATTCTTGCGCTCGGTGATGTCGTTAAAGACCGTGAGCATCGCTGGTTTGCCAGCGTACGAAATTGGAATTGCCGACACCTCTACGTCAATTAGTGTTCCATCGAGCCGAACAAATATTTCCTGTTCTAAAGAAAGAGGGATACCCTCGGTGAGCGAGTGTTGAATGCGCTGCAATACTACTCCCCGGTAGTCGGGATGTACAAAATTAATAACCGGCTTTCCGAGTATGTCAGCAGGGTTGCCTGCGCCGATAATTGTGGCGCTGGCTGGATTGGCAAAAACGACGCGCCCTTCGCTGTGGACGATCACGCCATCGGGCAAAGTTTCCACCAGCAAGCGGTAACGTTCCTCACTTTCCTTCAAGACCAGTGTCGTCCGCGCACTCTCCCGTTTAATCTCTGTATCCTGGATTCGCCTTTCAATTGCAGGAGTGAGCCGGTTCAGATGGGCTTTCATGACATAATCGTGAGCTCCGGCTTTCATTACTTCAACAATGAGTTCTTCGCTCAAGAAGGCGGAAACCACGATGAACGGAATATCAAGATTGCGCTCTTTGTACAATCGCAGCGCCGTTAAACCGTCAAATTCTGGCACGCGATAGTCGCAGAGAATAACGTCCCAGGATTGTGATTCAAGGGCCGAAAAAAATGCCTGCTTGGTCTCAACCCGTTCCATCACGACATCATAGCCGCCACGCTTCAATTCACGCACCATGAGTGCGGCGTCGAGTTCGGAATCCTCGACAATCAGGACTCGTAGTTGCTTTTTTACCGTTGCTTTCACCTGATGCGCGTTATCGATTGACGTTGACGGGATATCACGACCGGGAGAATCCTTTTGTATGTTGCTGGTTTCATTCATCGTTCATCAAGAACAGATCGCACTTTCTCGAGTACTTCGGATTGCTCATATGGTTTCATAATAAAATCTTTCGCTCCCATGTTGATCAATTCCAGTCTTTGTTCCGGGTCCACAAAACCGCTTGCGACAATTATTTTAATGTCAGGTTTCAGTTTTTTCATTTCGCATACCAGGAGCTCTCCCGAGAGCTTCGCGATCCCGAGATCTGTTATGACCACATCGATGCGATCTTTGTTCGCCGTAAACTTTTGCAGCGCATCGCGACCATCGACAGCGGATATGACGGAATATCCTTTCTTTTGGAGACTCATTTTTAAAACGACAAGCATTGTTTCCTCGTCCTCCACCACAAACACCATCTCC
>CAZOIM010000234.1:0-5165 GCA_964579855.1 uncultured Ignavibacteriaceae bacterium
TTGTGAATCCCTGGTCGTACGAAACCACCGCATAGTAATATTTTTGACCGTTCTGAACTGTGGTATCGACGAATGAATGTTGAAGCCCGGAATCGTTGCCGAGATAAAATGAAGCCCCGTTCACCAAGATCGGCGCAAGACCGGTAATGCCATCAACCAGATCAAACTGTGCGATCGGTTGGCGAAATGTCGGTCGGCCGTACGCATCGGTGATGATTTGATTTTCGAGGAAATTCGGCTCAGTGCTCCGATAGATCCTGTATCCTTCAAAATTGTACCGTTGATAGAATGCATCAAACGAAAGCTCTGCGCGACTGTCCCAATACAGCGTCACACGGCGATCACCGGGAATTACTTTGATGGTAGGTTTTTCGGGTGGTTTGGCAAACCGGTAATTGGCATTATAGATTTGTTGGACCGTTTTCTTCTTCAGAAACAAATCGCTGGAGCTTAATCCGAAGATAAGCGCCATAGAGAATCGTTCCGTCTCACCTGTCTGTTGCGGCTGACCTTGCGTAAGGCCGTAGGTGTCCCGTCCGTCCAGATGAAACAGATAACTTGAAAAGTGGTTTGCGAGATTGACCCCGACGAGACTCTGTCCATGAGGTTGGGGAAGCGCCGAAAGAACCGTCCAGTTCCTTTCGTCATTGTTGAGATCGTAGGTATGCACGGCCGAGATAACAAACCCAGTCAAACCAAGTTGATCCGATTCATCCTTATCCAGTACTCCAAAATTGGGCTCACCCTGATCAGGTTTCCCGTTCCCTTCGGTTCCATCCGGATCCGGTCCGGGATAGCCCTCATCGAACGGGCCCAAACCATCAGTCCCAACATCGTCGTTAAGGGGTTCGCCGGGATCCCACTTACCATTCTGATTCAAGTCGGTGTACGTGCGCCAATTACAATTTTCATCAGCATCCCAATGAGCCTTCCACGGATAGCCATAGAATGCTCTGAAGCGTGCTGTATCCGACTGAACATCGACAAGAAATGGATCTTGGAAAGGATTCGTGATAAGGACCTTGGCAGCATTGTCCCGCCGTTCATCAGTCAACCCGTCTCTGTCATTATCAATATGGTCGTCCGAGATTCCGGGACTCTCAAGGAATGCATATCCGGAATATCCTACGGGGCTCCAATTGCCGGGACTCCCGTACGACACCGTTGAGTAGGCGTACGAGAGATTGAGATCCTGATTATAATCGCCCGCATTGTTGGAAGAGTTGTCGTGACCGCCTATCCCCCAATCGACATATTGAGCGAACAACGTTTTCGAATAATCGGTCGTGCCCATATTGGTGATTTCATACAGCCAGAAAATCACATCTTCTGCCAGCACCTGAGACCATTGAAAGCCTCTTGCGTGGACCTGCATGCCGAGTCCTCCGCGCGTAGTATCCTGCGCATCGGGGCGGAAGTTGTTCTTCAGAATATATTCGCGGTCCTCATTGTCGTCAAAGACAAAATAGGTCTCGAGGTCGGCGTTCTGTACTCCATTGCCAAAGAAACCGTTCCAGCGTCCATTCCAATTGGATGGTTCATCGGGCCACACTGGAGGCCAAGTTGTCGCATCGCTGCTTTGTGCCGGTGATGATTGAAATCTGTTTGCATATCCCGGCAGCGGCCACCAACCATACGTCACGCCCGTTGATACATCGTGCCGCGTGTATTCGTAATAATTGGTTTCAAGCGGATGGATGACGTTCCCCTGAGGATCTTTGGTCTCCGCCTGGACAATGACTGCAACACCATCGACGTAGGTGTGGTTGGTTCCTTTTGGCCAGACGCCGCTTTGCGTAGCGTCGTTCTGCCAGTCGGCGATCTCTCCAAAATTGTAGTAACAAGTTCCAACGAGATTGCCATCCATGTACCCTCGTCTCGTCTCATTATGGTTGCCCTTGTTCTTATCCACAATTCCCTGCCCCGGGGCATTGGAGAGAAGAACGAAGCTTAACATAATGCCGGTACAGAAATACCTGTGTTGAATTTTCCGAATCATGAGAGGATAATCCATGAGGTCATGGGATCGCTAGAATGAATACGTCGCACCGAGCACGACTTGGCGCGGTGCAGAATAGAAATCGGGTCTTGCGAAATACTGCTGGATCGTGTTGTACCCGCGAGGTGCTTGTTGTGCCCTCGTGAGCTCGAGCGTGTAGCCGGCACGACCGGTGTCCGTGAATATATTTATTTCGCTTGGTGTGTCAAAAACATTATATACTTTCAAGAAGACAGAAAGGTCGGAACCGAACAGATGCAGATACTTGGTGAGATACAAATCTGCATTAAAGAACAACGGGCGGCTATCGCTGTTTTCAAGCCCGGTCCGTTGGTTTTGCAGCGACGGAGTGTACGGAAGTCCCGATCCCAGCCGCGCAATAAAACTTCCAATCAGGTCGTCGACGGCACCCGCCATCAGCGTGAGATTGAGTGAATGGCGTCTGTCCCAGTCTAGGGGTACCAGTACCGTGTTGATGGCAACGGGCGGACTTGCGGATTGCTTGACGAAATTGTCATTGGGGTCCGACGCGTTCCCGAACGCTGTCTGATACGTGTAGTCGATCGTTCCTCCGAATCCATCACTGAATTGTTTATCGAAAGAAATGGTAATGCCTTTGACAGCTCCATAATCCCTGTTGATGTATTGACCGAAAACCTTGAAATCATTTTTGATGTACAACTGCATGCCCAGGAGATTGCGAATGTCCTTGTAGTACCCCGTTACCGTCATACCGATGAATGGAGCGAGTTCCTGCTGCAGACCAATTTCGTACATCGTGGTGCGCTGAGGCTGAAGATCGGCATTCCCAATAACGTTACCGATGAAAGCAGGAAACGACCCTGAAAGAGGTATGCGAAAGTTTGGATTGCGGTAAAGATAATCAAAGGGCGGGACCTGGAAAAAATGGCCGTAGGAAAAGTGTATTGCCCCTTTGTCGGTAATCGGATACGAAATCCCTATCCGAGGACTTACTTGGGATTTTGCGCCCGCCGAATAGGAGATCGAATCGGGAAATGGAGGCTGCAATGGATCAAGTTCCGCAATGTTGTTGGGGTTGCGAAGGACCCTGCCGTCGGGCTGGAAGTAGTCAAATCGTGCACCGACGTTGACAATGAGGTAGCTCAACTCAATCTTGTCCTCGAGATACGCAGAGACCTGATACGGATTGTTCGTATAGACGTTGTAATCAAAGTCCCCTTTGTTGGGCAATGCCGGCACAAAATTGCTGCTTGCGTCGACGTGGATCTGGTAATCCTCATAATTCAACGTATGACGTTTGAACTCCACGCCAGTTTTGATCTGATGAGTGGTGGTAACTTGCGACGTGAAATCGATTTTCCCCGTATAGCTGTCGGTCCTGTGGGAAAAATGCCAATTCTGCGTTCCGCCCGTATACAGGGCGTTGCCGCTCACTTCACTGAATCGCTCCGGATTCACATACCGTGGATCCAGTGGATTCGCAAAGACGTATTGTTTGTAGTCGGTCGAGACGGCGGATGCATTGAAATCTATGAATGACGAAGGGCCAAAGACGTAGTCATAACTCGCCATACCGAGAAAACTTTTTTCGTAATACGTGTAGTCACCATCCGGATCGAGCTGAAACATGAAATCATAATTTCGATATTGGCGATCCTGGTAGAGCGCCTGTAAAATGACCCCCTTCGAAGATCCGACATCAATCGATACTTTCCCCTGCAGACTTATACGCTTCTGGTAATTCATGGGAACGTATTTGCCGTCGCCGGTTGCTCCTATGCGCCATTGGGAAGGATCATTCGCGGAGAAATTACTCGAATCAGAAGGATTAAACACCCGCTTGCCGTACAAATAACCGTCATCGTAGTAATAACGTCCTGACAAGAAGAATTTCAGGATTGATCCGGTGAGTGGTACGGGACCACTGATATTGCCTTCGTAATTTTGCAGGTCACTCGGGGAGATATGGTTAATGTTACGATACAAATCTGTCCGCGAGGTCACGTAGTCGCCGGTGTAGGCAGAGAGCTGTCCCGTATATTTGTCGCTCGCGAGCTTTGTTACCTGGTTGACGACCCCTGACAACGCTTCGCCATACTCAGCATTGAATGTGCCGCTGAGAACCTGGACCTCCTGAACGCTGTTGACTTCCGGTTCCAACGATGCAGACCCGGAAAATACGTCATTGACAGAAAGTCCATCGATCAGATACTTCACTTCCCCGGTGCGACCGCCACGAAAGTGGCCATCAACCACGCCGGCTTGAAGATTGACGGCGGAAGAAACCGTTTCCAGCGGTAATTGCGAAAGTTGATCGCTGTTGACCGTTGCGCTTGTCGATGTAAGGTCTTTTTGAACGATGGGACGTGAGGCTACAACTTCAACTGCTCCCACTTCGACGGCTTGCTCGGACAATTGAAAATCTATCTTGGTGGTTTGGTCAACGGAAACCACGACGTTGTCGACGAGAGAAGAACTGTATCCGACTGCGGAGGCCTTGATCTGATACTTACCCGGAGGGATATTAATAATGAAGTAATTGCCATCTATATCGGCGGCAGCGCCCATTGTCGTTCCCACCAGGACAATGTTTACGCCGAACAATGGTTCTTTCGTCCTCGCATCTCCCACCTTCCCTGCGATTTTGCCCGTTGTGCCCGCAAAAGCTTCGCACACAACCAGAGCCAGTAGAAAGAGTAGGCAAGCCGCCTTGCTTCGAATGGCGATCATGGTAACAACTCGGACTTTGGGGTTTTTGGGGAACAAATCACAGGGTGCGGCCTGGGCCGCACCCTGTTGTTTGATACGATTACTTCATCATGATCATTTTCTTGACAAGCGCTACGGAACCGGTCTCAAGCCGTGAGAAATAGACTCCGGATGCAAGCGTTTGTCCGTATTCACCACGACCATCCCACGTTACCGTGTACTGGCCTTGCGCATAGACACCCTGTGCGAGTGTCCGGACGCGTTGACCAAGCAGGTTGTAGATGATCAGAGTGATCTTCGACTCTCTCGGAACCGAGAATTGTATCTGGGTCGAAGGGTTGAACGGGTTCGGATAGTTGTTCGCAAGATTGAACACCTTCGGGCCAACGTTCGTCGCACCATTGACGGCAGTGGCTGTCCCGATTTTCTGGACGGTCAGATCATCGAAATAGATCGTGCCGACAAACTGCGAGTA